>RDXT01000293.1 GCA_004292985.1 Bacteroidota bacterium | reverse complement strand
GACCTCGGCATTCCCCTCGATTCACCTGCACATCAGGTAGTTGCGTTTTTTGTGGATATTCTTCAGCGCCCGGGTAAAAAAGAAGGCAAAGGCTTTTACGACTACCCCGAAGGGCAGAAAAAAACGCTCTGGCCCGGCCTCGAAACCCTTCGCTGCCTCGACGAGGGTGTGCTCCGCAATGCGGAAGATGCGGATGTGGGCTCGCTGCTGGCCTTCGGCTTTCCGGCCTATACAGGAGGAGCCATCTCTTATATACACTATGTCGGCGCGAAGCAGTTTCTCGCTGACTGTGAGCGCTTTGCCGCTTTGTATGGCGAGCGGTTTGCACCGACGGAGTCGCTGAGGAGGATGGCGGAATGATCGCTCTGTCACCCTGAGTAAGGCTAATTAGCCTGTATCGAAGGGTGACTCTGCGGTGTCGCGCTTCGATACGCCTCGAAGACTCGGCTACTCAGCGTGACACCGGGGTCTAACTGTCATCCTGAGTAAGCCTCTTGAGGCTGTATCGAAGGATGACACCCCAATACATAAAACAAAATTTCCACAATTCCACTTTTCCGTATATATTTGAAAAAATGCCCCTTGCAGCATGGCCTTTTTCAAATCCTGGTTTTTCACCCATTCCCAAAAGTTGGGGATCGTGGGCTTATTTGCCCTCATTCTGGTCGTATCCGGCGTGTTTGCGGGACTGAACCTGCACCGCCGCAGCACTTTCAGGGCCGCAGCCTTTCCGGACTCGCTGGTCAGTGTACGGCAGGTAACTGAGCCTCAGATAATTGACATCAATCTGGCGGATTCTGCGCAGTGGGGGAGCCTCCCCGGTATCGGTCCGGCATTTGCACGGCGCATCGTGAAATACAGAAAAGCCCTGGGCGGATTTTCGGACATCGGGCAGATTGCAGATGTGTATGGCCTGCCGCCGGAGACCTTCGAGGCCCTGCTGCCCTGGCTGAAACTCGATCCCGCAACCGCACCCAAAGAGACTGAACATCAGACACGTGCGCCCCGCGAAAGCCGGGAAATTCCCCGATTAGACATCAACACTGCCTCTGCTACCGACTTCGAGCAGCTTCCCGGCATCGGTCCGACCTTCAGCAAGCGGATGATCGCGTACCGCGAGGCGATGGGCGGCTACCGCGAAGTAGCCCAGATCCGGAAAATCTATGGCCTGCCCCCGGAAACCTTTGCTGCCATCGAACCTTATCTCTACACAGATCCGGCAACGCTGCCCGCTCCGAAGAAATCATTTGATAATCAGACATTTGCAGATAAAAACATAGCGCTGGAAAGTCAGGAGAATATGCGCACCCGCGGCCTTGCCCCCGCAGACGAAGCGCCTGCCTTTACAAAGAAAAACCCGGTAGCCGTATTGGACCTCAACCAGGCCGACTCTGCCCAATTTGCCCAGATTCCCGGCATCGGGGAGAAAACCGCCTCGCGCATTGTGAAATTCCGCACTATCCTGGGCTATTATGCTTCAGTCGAACAACTGCGGGCGGTTTATGGTATGAGTGAAGAAAATTTTCAGCGGATGGTGCCCTGGCTGCGGGTGAGTGATGTGTCGGGATATCCGCGAAAGGACCTCAATACGGCAGCTCTTCGGCAGCTTTCGATCTTGCCCCGTGTGGGCAAACCTCTGGCAGAGGCGCTTTTACAGTGGCGTAAGGAACTGGGCCGCTTTGAAAACTGGAAAGAAGTGGGCGAAACGCCGGGGATTACGGCTGAGGCTCTACAGGAATTGAAGGCGTATTTTGAGGTAAAATAATACGGGGCGAGAAAGCAAACAGGTAAGCCGCACTCAGTTGAGTCGCCTGAGAAAAGCCCGGATCACGGGATCATCCGACGCGAAAAAAGCATCGGGGCTGCCCCAAAAGTGAACGCTGCCCTCTGCCAGCATCATCACAAGCGTAGCGACCTTGCGCACACTCTGCATGTCGTGCGTAACCATGCAGGTCGTGCGGCCCGGCTCGGAGGCCAGTTCCAGTACCAGTTCATCTATAGCCTCTGCATTAACCGGATCGAGGCCCGTCACCGGCTCGTCGAGCATCAGGTACGCGGGGCGGTGCAAAATGGCACGGGCAATCCCCACACGCTTGCGCATCCCACCCGATAGCTGGCCCGGATATTTATCCAGAATCTCTTCCGACAGATTCACACGCTCCAAAGCGGCGACCACCGCGGCTTTGATCTCAGCAGGAGGGAGCCTTCGGGCTTCGATAAAGCGAATGCCTACATTTTCATATACCGTGAGCGAATCGAAGAGCGCGGCACCCTGAAAAACCACGCCAAAGCGGTCCATCATCTGCCGCCAGTCTGCGGGGCGAAAAGTCTTCACAGATCGCTGGTCCAGCAGAATATCTCCTTCGTCAGGCGATTCGAGTCCCAGTAAGAGCTTGAGCAGCACAGACTTACCTGCACCGCTGCCGCCCAGCACACAGAGGCGGTCGCCGGGCGATATGCGGAAATTCAGGTCGCGAAACACGGCATTCCCGTCAAACGACTTACCAAGACCCTGTACCTCGATCATGTGAGCTTATTGAAAATCATCCACCACAGTTCCGGAACCTCATCCCTGCGGGCGGCTTCGTAGTCGGACTCTGCGCAGGCGACCAGGCGGCTGCGGGCAGGATCGCGCCCCATCGAATCCTGAAAAGGCACCTCCATCCACCAGCGGCCCGTTACCAGATGGGTATAAAAGCGGATCGTCTCCATGCCCGCCCGCATCTCTACGGTATATTGGCGCATGTTGCTGCGGTCATCCAGCGGATAGTCGTCCCAGCGGTTGTAATAGCCCTCGATAAAATACCAGAGCGCCATTGCCCCCAGCAGCGCCGTTTGGCTCCGGAGGTCATTTTCTGTGCGCAATCCTGTGATACTCAAGGAGTTGACATGGTATCCCATACCTGCGTAGCGGGCGAGGCGGCAAAACTCCATTACCGAAAAGCCACCCGGAGAGGGGTCTGCCGAGCCGGGAGCATCTGCAAAGCGCAGCGAGGTCAGGTCCAGGCAAACGATGTCCGCCGTACGCAGGGGCGGCTCTGCCTGCGAAATCTGTCCGGCAATGTCTCCATAGCGAAGCACCCCATGATGTGCCTCTTTCAGCATCGCCAGTTCGGAAGCGCGGACAAAATATCGCTGGTAGCCCAGGTTGGTCATCTGAAACAGATAGCCGGGCCGATGATGGATGATCTTATGATTTACGCTGGACTTGTCGAAGCGAAGGTCTGAGTCCTCCAGGCAGAGGCGGGGCGACACATGCACATACTCACATTGCCTCCCAAGCGACTCATAGGACAAATACTGCCCCCAGGCCACCGTACTGTCTCCGCCCAGCAAAAGCACCGTTTTACCCGCCCGAATGAGTCCGCCCGCTACGTAGGCCAGCATTTCCGCCATCGCATCAGGGCTTTCTTTGGGCCGCAGGTTTCCCAGGTCAGCAATGCGCAGTTCCTCATGGGGAAGGGTCAGGCGGTAAAACTGCTCACGGATCGCCTCTGCCGACAGGTCTTCTCCGGCACCGCAACCCAGGATCAGCAGATCAGCCGCTTCCCAGTCCGGAAAATGGCTGCCGCTCACATGTGCCCAGGTGTGGCGACCCAGGGTTTCGGGAGCTGCCTGCGCCGCCAAGACATCCGCCCATCCGGGGTGCAGAGGCTCAAAAAATGCAGAATAATCCATCTGTCGGGGATACAATTGAACTACGGCTTTTATGTTAGCGTGTCAAGCCGTAAAATTGAGGGCATGTTACAAAAAAATCGCCAAGACACATGATTCTAATTACGGGCGGAACCGGATTTTTGGGCAGACACATCGTAGAGCAGGTGCTGGCTTCGGGCAAGCCTGTGCGGCTGCTGCTCCGGAATCCCGGAAAGCTGGCTGCACACCTGCACGGTAAGGTGGAGGTGGTTCAGGGCGATCTCCAGGACCTGGCCTCGGTTGAGGCGGCTGTGGAAGGCGTTTCAAAGGTGATTCACGCGGCAGCGCAGGTGAGTTTCCGCAAAAAAGACAGGGAAGAGGTGCTGAATAACAACGTAAAAGGCACCACCCATCTGGTAAATGCCTGTCTGGAGGCAGAAGTGGTGCGCTTGGTGCACGTCAGCTCGATCGCGACCAATGGCAGAGCGCCCAAAGGTGAGCTTATCACCGAAAAAACCGCCCGTCAACCCGGACAAGAGGCATCTACCTACGCAAAATCCAAGATTAAGTCGGAAATTGAGGTGTTTCGCGGCGCATCCGAGGGCCTGGAAGTTGTCGTGGTTAATCCGGGACTAATCATCGGACCCGCAGATAACTGGACATCGGGTACGCCTCAGATTTTTCAGGCAGTGGCCGGAGGGCTTCCTTTTTATCAGGCGGGCAGCAATGGCCTGGTAGGTGCCGCCGATGTGGCCCGCGCCTGCCGTATGCTGCTCGATGCCGAAGGGGTGTCCGAAGAACGGTATATCCTTGTGGCTGAAAACTGGACCTACCTCGAATTCCTGACAGAGATTGCACGAAATCTGAATGTAAAGCCTCCGTTTATCCGGGCGCCGCGCGGCCTGATGTTTATCGCCGGGTGGCTGAGTGAGCTGATCGCGGACCTCAGCGGCAAAGAAGGCGGCCTTAGCACGGAAACGGTGCGGGGCGGATCGGGGCATTTTACCTATGATGGCAGCAAAATAAACGCACTGGGATTTCATTACACCCCTATCAAAGAGGTTATTGCCGAAACCGCTACAGCCTTCCTCAAAAGCCGGAGCGCCTGATCTCTCTTCCCTAATTATCCGTATATCTGAATATGCGTCCCACCAAACACTCCCAGGACAAACTTCACGACCTGCTCAAGGCAGCAGGCTACACCATTCGCTATGAAAAAGGCAATTTTACCGGCGGTTATTGTGTCGTGCTGGACCAAAAAGTGGTGCTGATCAATAAATTTCATCCCATCGAAAGCAAAATTAACAGCCTGGTGCAGATTGCCCGCGAAATCGAATTTGCAGAGGTGGAACTTAGCCCGGATTTGGCGAAATTGCTTCAGGAAATACAGAAGTCGTGAAATTTACCTTTACCGGCACCGGTACCTCCCAGGGCGTTCCCGTCATTGCCTGCCCCTGTGCGGTCTGCCACTCAGCCGACCCCAGAGACAATCGTCTGCGCACCTCCGGGCTGCTCAGCGATGGTAAAACCACCCTTTCTTTCGACGCGGGGCCTGATTTCCGGCAACAAATGCTGCGACATGCGGTAAAGGAACTGGATGCGATCGTATTTACCCACCCGCACAAAGACCATGTGGCGGGCCTTGACGATGTGCGCGCCTACAACTATCTGCACAAGCGGAAAATGCCCGTATTTGCCAACCGGGAAACCATTAATCACCTGAAAAGAGAGTTTTTTTATATTTTCGAAAACCCCGACTATCCCGGTGTGCCGCAATTGGATATACAGGAAATAGCTGATTATCAGTCTTTTAGTGCAGGAGATATTCATCTGAAGGCGCTTCCGGTGATGCATGCAAGCATGAAAGTCTTCGCTTTCCGCATAGGATCATTTGCCTACGTAACCGACGCCAATGTCATTTCAGATCAAACCCTGCATGAGCTAAAAGGACTGGAAGTATTGGTTATCAATGCATTACGCCACGAAAAACACTACTCTCACTTTAACCTTGCCGAAGCCATCGAGGTAGTACAAAAGCTGAAGCCCGCCCGCGCCTACCTGACCCACATCAGCCACCAGATGGGCCTGCACAGCGAGGTGTCGGAAACCCTGCCTCCGGGTATCGAACTGGCCTGGGACGGCCTCGAAATCGAACTCACTTCGCCATAATCTCTGCCAGCAGGGCCATTGCCTCCGGAGAAGTTTCGATGCCGTGCCCTGTCTGCTGCAGCAAATGCACTTCTTTCAGGTTCACAAGATGGGACTGCGCCGCCTCCACCGATTTTTTCCAGGGGAACAGCAGGTCATTTTCACCCACGATCAGATACACATCCGAGTCCACACGCTCCAGTTCGCTGCCTTTCATTCCGTAGGGCTTCTGGGTCTTGTCAGTATATTGGGTAATGGCAAACAGCTCAAAGTCCACAATCATGCGAAAAGCAGCCTCTGATACCATGTGATGATCGCCAAAAAATACCGCCTTTTTCAGGAAGGTCGTGATGTTTTTCCGTGTGGGCGAAATCAGCGGTAAGAAGTTGTAATAGAGGTTTTTAAGCGTAAGTGAAAAAG
>RDXT01000292.1 GCA_004292985.1 Bacteroidota bacterium | reverse complement strand
CAGCGTGAGCGCTGCGAAGAGGGGGTAAATATTTTTTTTCATGTGATATAAATGTGTCATTTTTGGAATAGTGGGGGAGTGCATATGTATGTTGGCCATACTGCTATCAAGTTACTGCCATGTAAGGAAACAGAGGAAAACGTATGTAAGGGCTGCTATCAATATAAGGTGAACTGCGTACATCTGTGTATAATTGGTTTTGGAAGGTACATGGATGGGTTATTCCAGAGAGTAAGTTTTTCAGACCGAATGGCACATTTTTTGGAATTTATTAGCGTTGTAGGATAATCAATGGGTAATAGGGCAGATCCGGGTCTTTTTTCTCGGGAAAAAAATATATATTTACTTTTCAGTTATCCGATATGATCAGAACTATCATAACCGTAAAAGACCAGATACTACGTTTGGTTCTCCCTAAAGACTGGATTGGCAAATCCATCGAAGTAATCGCATTTTCAGTAAACGAGCCTTCGTTAACTCCCCAGCTTACATCGCCCGGCCAGAAGAACATTACAGTGATCGAGGTTCCGCAAATTTCCTATCGCTTTAACCGCGACGAACTTCATGAGCGCTGAGGTGTTTTTAGACACCAATTTGCTGGTGTATGCACATACAAGTCTGGATTCCCGCAAGCAGAAAATTGCATCAGAGATTATTCAGCAGCGGCAAGCGCAGATCAGTACACAAGTTGTACAGGAATTCATCAATGTACTGGTGAAAAAATTCTCCATATCATGGCCTGTTGTCAGAGAATTAACAGATCAGATATCCGTAAACTGCGATATTCATACCAATACGTACCGTACAATCCGGCTTGCCGAAGATCTGGCTGAAAGATATGGTTTCAGCTTTTATGACAGCCTGATTCTTGCCGCTGCTCTGGAGTCCGGAGCATCAGAGATTTACTCTGAGGACATGCAGCATAAGCAAGTAATAGAAGGTCAGCTTACGATCATAAACCCATTTATCTAACGTCTCAGAGATAAATTCTCTACCGGGGCTGCCAACATAAAAACGGCTCCGGCAATACCGGAGCCGCAAAACACATCGAGTTGCTACGTTGTGAAAACAATCTTCAGTGCGTCACCTGCACGCGGCGGCAGAAAAGGCCGTTGCGGGTTTCGAGCACGATCGCGTATATACCTGCGGGCAGTTCCCCGACGGACCACTCCTGGAAAATGGCCGCCGGGTTGCCCGTCCCTGTATGATAAATTTGTTTGCCTGTGGCATCGCTCAGCGAAAGGCCCAGAAGCTCGTTGCCGCTACCTGTTTCGGCGCGGATAGACACCGTTTCGCGGGCCGGATTGGGCCATACCTCCAGACGCTCGCTTACAGCAGTGCCCGCAGTAAGCAGCACCGTAGGGCTGTAGGTAAACTGCCCGTCGAGGTCTATCTGCTTAATCCGGTACTGGTAGCTGCCGTTAGGATCCGGAACCTGCTGATCCACAAAGGAATAGGCAAGAACTCCCTGGCTGTATCCTGCCGCGTCGCGCTGGCCCACGATCTGCCACAGCGAGGCAGGATCGTCTTCTTTGCGCATCACCTGAAAAAAATCACTGGCCTGCTCGTTGGCGGTGCGCCACTCCAGCAGGGCAACTTTTTGCTGGTTTTGCTGGCTCCACCGGGCGCTGAAATCCAGCCAGGTAAGCGGAAAGCTGGAAAGTGGTGCCGTTGTCCAGAGTGAAAAAGCATTGATTCCGCTCAGTTCGACGGTGTTGGCTGTAGGGTTATGGACCGCCGTGCCTGCCAGCGACCAGCTCAGGCCATTGTCGGTGCTGCGGTACAGTTCAAAGCCGCTTTCAGCGATGCCATTTAACTCCGCATCGAAGTAGGAAAAGCGCAAGGTGGCGTTGAGGCCTGCATTGTTGGCCGGACTGATCTCGAAACTGCGGCGGATGCTGCTGCCTCCGCCTAAGTTTGCCGGATCGTGACGACGGATCAGGGTGGTGACGCCCCAGTTGGCACCAGAGCTGAGGGCCAGGCCTATGTTACCCGGATTGAGTTGATTGGGCGCGATAATCGTGGAAGTAACATACACAGCGCCACCACCCGTCTGATCCAGAATCCTGTGGGTCTCCGCCTCGCCGATGAGCAGACCTGTGTTGCCGAGGCTAAGGTCGTGGCCGTTGAGGTCGAGATTTCCCAGTAAAAAATTGAGTTTGCCGGAAAGATTCAGGTCTGTTTCCAGGCGAAAATCATTTGTCGGCTTCTTGATATCGAGTTGGTACAGGGTAATGCCATTGCTCGAAACGAAGGCACACTGGGCGGGCGTAGCGCTGCCGATGACCCGGATTGTGCCCAGTTCCGGGACAAAGGTACCTTCCTGCTCCCAGCGGATATCGGAGAGGACCAGGTTGGCATTGGCTTTTACCCGGATCGTAGAGCCTGCCGTGGCGCGGATATGTCCCTGCGCAGGTAGCAGAGCCGGGAGCAGCAGGAGCGCCAGAAACAAGGCGGCGGCGGCCCGGCGTTTAATTTTTCTGATAGACATAATAGGTATTGCTAACAGGTAAAGTCAGTTTGCCGCCATCCTGTAATTTTACATTGCCGAGGCCTTCACCTCCCCATACGATACCGGTTGTGCCTGTCCAGAGGGCCGTATAATAGCGCCGGGCTGCGGGCGCATTGAGGGCAGGGAGCGTAGTCCAGCTATTGGTGGTGGGGTTATAGGCTCCGCCTGTGGCAGAGATACTGCCGGAGACTGTTCCGCCAAACACCACAAACTCACTTCCGGTCCAGAAAACGCTGTGCTGCTGACGGGTAGCGGGCGCCCCTGTGAGCGACATGAAGGTCCAGCTCATGGTGGCCGGGTCAAAGAGCCCTGCGTTTGAATTGCCGATTCCTCCCCACACGATCATTTTGCTACCGGTCCATACAGCCGGGCATTCGTAGCGGCCCTGAGGTGCGCCTGTGTCCGGGATCAGCGTCCAGCTATCGGTCGCAGGGTTGTACATGCCGCCATCATCATTGATCGTAAAAAAGCCTGAAAATCCGCCCCAGACGATCATGTGCGTGCCTGTCCAGACTGCTGTGTGCATGGCGCGCGGGGTCGGTCCGCCTGCGGTAGCGAGGGGAGTCCAGGTATCTGTGAGAGGATCGTAGGAAGCCCCGGTGTTGGTGTTATTGGCTCCCTGGTCGCCGCCCCACACAATCATTCTGCTACCTGTCCACACGGCGGTATGGCGAAAGCGGGCGCTGGGGGCATCTACATTGCTCATCGGCGTCCAGGTGTTGGTCGCGGGGGTATATACAGCTCCGGTGCCGAGGGGGCCGCCATCATCGCCGCCCCACACGATCATCTGGCTGCCGGTCCATACTGCGACTGCTTCTTCGCGGGGAGAGGGCGCATTGACGCTGGAAATGGCGGTCCAGGTATCGGTCGAAGGCGAATAGCTGAAACCATCGCCGTGATAGATTCCGTCAACTCCTCCCCAGACGATCATGTGGGTGCCGGTCCAGACGGCAACATGTCCTTTGCGGGCGGCGGGTGCATTGGTCAGGGTCGGCGCAGGAAGCTGCCAGGCAAGGCTTGTTTGTCCATTTGTCATCACCTGCGGCCACATGAAGCTGAAACCTGCATTGCTCATCAGGGCATCATTGCGGTTGCTGCGGAAAATCAGCGATCCGGCGGGCAGAGGCGCAAGCTGCGTCCAGGCACCCTGTATCCGCGTCCACTGTGAGTGGGTATCTATGTCATAGACAGTCAGGCCTTCGGCAGGGCTGGCAATGGCCAGGCGCTGGGCGCTGGTCATACGCGGGATCAGCAGACCCTTCGTGACCGACTGCACATCGAGCATGGCCGAAGGGTCGGGCAGAGCGCCATTGTCATTGATGGCGACCCCCTGGCCGAAAGCCGCTGCGGCACAAAACATAAGCAAAGCAAGGCTGGTACACAGGCGGAGGCCTGCGCGTGAGAGTGAGAATTGGCTCATTCGGATATGAGAAGTTAGGGGTTAATACATAAAAAGTGCTTGCTAATCAGGAACTTACATGTGCAGGGAAAAACAGCATCAGCCCAGAAATTTTTTCAGAAAACCCGCTTTCTTTCGCCGTGAAACCGGTAGTTCGTCGTGGTTGTGCATTGTTACCGTGCCGCCTTCGCCCTTCGTATATTCCCGCACATGCCTCAGATTGACGAGGTATGACTGGTGAATGCGGTAAAATCCGAAGTCGTCGAGCAGTTGTTCATATTCTTTTAAGGTCTTGCTGACCAGGGTTTGTTCGCCTTTTTCGAGCATAAAGCGGGTATAATTGTCCTCGCCCCGCAGGTACAGAATCTCATGCAGCGGCAGTACCTGAAATCCATTCACATGCTGCACAATCAGCTTTTTGACCTGGCCTTTGTCCTCATAGCTTTCGATCAGCACCTTAATCCGCTCCTGCCTCGACTGCTGTTTCAGGCGCTGCTGCTCTTCAAAGCGCATCAGTACCTTTTGCAATTCGCTGATTCTCACAGGCTTGAGCAGGTAGCCAAAGGCCGCGAACTGAAAGGCTGTCAGCGCATAATTGTCATAGGCCGTCACAAAGATTACCTCCACATTTTCATCCCCCAGGCGGTCGAGCAGTTCGAAGCCCGTGCCGCTTTTGAGCTGGATATCGAGAAACACCAGGTCTGGCTGGCAACTGCGGATCGCCTCCATTCCCGAATGGATATCATCCGCCTCGCCCACCACCTCCACGCCGGGAAAGTCGGCAGCCAGCAGGTTTTTCATCACCTTGCGGGCCTGGGCCTCGTCGTCTATGATCACACTTTTAATCATCGGCCATCGGGATTATGAGGTGAACGGAGGTACCCATCGGAGCGCCCATGCTGTCCACACGCTCTTCCACTTTCACACTGCCTTTGTCGCCCAGGCGCTCCCGGATGATGGAGATTCCTTTGGATGTATGTTTTTTATGGTTGCGCAGCGCAGATGCCTTCAGTCCCACGCCATCATCGCTGATTTCTATGTGCAGCAGATCGTCCTGCCCTTCGGGCACCGAGCAGCGGATCCGGATCAGTCCCGGCCCTTCCTTGGGCGCTATGCCGTGCCAGATCGCATTTTCGACAAAAGGCTGAATAATGAGCGGCGGCAGATAAATCATGGATTCGTCCAGATCTTCGAGCAGGTCTATCGTGTAGTGAAATTTATCCTTCAGCCGCACCTGCTCCAGCCGCAGGTAGAGGTGCAGCGTTTCGATCTCTTCGGCCAGCGAAACCGAACTTTGCCGCGACTGCTCCAATACCCTGCGCATCAGTTGCCCGAAAGCACCGAGGTACTCATTTCCCTGTGCAAAATCCCGCTCCGAGAAAAAGCCCTGGATCGAATTGAGCGCATTGAAGATAAAATGCGGGTTCATTTGGGCGCGCAGCACCTGGTGCTCCAGCTCGATCCGGCGTTTTTCCAGCTCGGCCCGGCGACGGCGCACACTCAGCACCGTAAAGCCCGCCGCAGCCAGCAGCGTGGCAAATCCCCCTGAGAGCCAGACGATCCGCTGCGCATTGCGGCTCTGCTGCTGCTCCATTTCGAGGCGCGTATTCGCCAGTTCGAGTGCCACCTTTTCGGTCTCGTATTGCTGCTTGAGTTCCTGGATAGAACGCTGGGTATTTTCGTTAAACAGGCTGTCGTTCAGGCGGATATAGGTAAGCAGATATTGTACCGCATCTTTGTGTCTGCCCGTCTCCGCATAGGCCCGCGCCAGCGAAAAATAGGTGTCCGGCACGAAGGTATGTTTGCCTTCGGTCTGGTTGTTTTTCAGGGCTTTTTCCATGTAGGGAATAGCCTCCTCATAGCGTTTCAGGTGGTAAAGCGCCAGTCCGATGTTGTGATATGAGTTGTTAATTGCGGAAGGGAAGGCCTGCTCCTGGTCTTTCTTCAGGCTTTTGGAATAATACTCATAGGCTTTTTCATAGTCTTTGAGGCCTTCGTAGATATTCCCCAGGTTATTCAGCACCGTGGAGAGGAGCTGCGGATCGCCGTAGTTTGCCGCGATCTGTTCCGCTTCCAGCAACTGCCTTAGTGCCAGGGAATCGTGCTCCAGTTTGTAGTTCACATAGCCTACCTGCGAAAGTGTATGCGCGTAGAGAAAGGCATTGTCCTGGGTTTTGCTGAACGCCAGCAGCGAATCTCCTGTTTCGATAGCACTTTCGTAGGCATGGCAAGCCACCTGTGTCAGCAGATAATTGTACCAGAGGATGCCTTGTTTTTGTACCGCGCCTGAAATCCGGGCCAGTTTCAT
>RDXT01000291.1 GCA_004292985.1 Bacteroidota bacterium | reverse complement strand
GTGCTGGGCATCGGGTTCGGGGCCTCCTTCGCCGGGCTGGCGGCAGGAGATAATTTTCCCGTGAAGAAATTTCCCTTCGCGGTTGGTATAAATTTTCACAATAGGAGCCAGACCTTTTATCCCATCTAAGCTAAAGCGGGAGTAGGTGTTAAAGTTTCCCATGCTATAGGCGATAAAGCGGTCTTTGTACAGCTCGGCGGCGCGCACTACGTGGGGTCCGTGGCCCCAGACCATATCGGCTCCGGCATCTATGGCCGCATGGGCAAAGGCATAGACATCTCCTCTGTTTTCACCAAAAAAGGTCTCTGATTTCCGGGGAACGTGCTGATATTCAGACCCTTCTGCGCCACCGTGAAAAGACACGATCAGAATATCGCAGGCGGAATCGAGGGCAGCGATCAGGCGTTTGGCAGTGGGGACGTCGCGGAGGTTGAGGCAGCCGGAATTGGGGGCAAAGGCGATAAAGCCATAGGTAATGCCGTCTTTTTCAAAAATGGCTGTGGGTTTGGTCAGCAGACCGCCTGTTTCGATGCCATTTTCCCGGAGTACTTTTAAGGTATTGGCCCGGCCTGAAGCGCCCATATCGCCGCTGTGGTTGTTGGCCACGCTCATCACGTCAAATCCGGCGGTAACGAAATTTTGCACGTGGCTGTCGGGCATCCGGAATACGTAGCAGCGGGAAGGATCGGAGCAGGATTTGGGGGATCCGCCACTGGTCAGCACGGAGCCTTCGAGGTTGCCGAAGGTAATGTCTGCATCCTGGAGCAGGGCATTGACGGGTTTCCAGAGGCCGCGGCCATTGTCGGCGGGCAGGTAGGCGGCTGAAGGGTAGTTGGTACCGTCCATAATGTCGCCCACTCCGATAAAGGAAAGGGTGTCTTTGAGGGCGGGAGGGACCAGGGTATCAACTGTGGCTGGAACAGGAGCTGGCTCCGGCCGGGGCAGGGCTGCGGCAGCCTGGCGGCTGTTTTCGCTGAAATAAGCGTACATCGAACTGCCGGTGAGGGCAACAAAGAGCAGGAGACCCAGGGGGAGATAGATTTTTTTCATGCCAGACAGAAGAGGGTGCCGCAATATACGAAGAGCTGCGGGGGAGTCATAATGTAAGTTTGAGTTTGGGGCCGGGAAAAAGAAATTCGGGGAAAAAGGCGAAAAAACCTTTATTTGCACAACAGAAAGGATTACGCAGAGGTACAAGAATGGAAGAAACCTATCGGATAACATTTACAGAGATCACGGTCCGGAGCTGGACCCTGGATTTATATGGCCAGGTGAGTAATGCCAAGTTTCTGGAGTTTCTGGAAGAAGCGCGCTGGAACCACTTTCAGGGCTTTTTTGAGTCAGGTATGTTTATGGACCTGGGACTGGCCTTCGTGCTGGTCAATGTAAACCTCAATTACCGGGGAGCAGCCCGCCTGGGTGATGTGCTCGACATCGAAACTTCGATCAAGCGCATCGGCGAAAAAAGCATTACGCTTGCCCACGCTGTTACAATGCGGATCACCGGCAAGACCATTATGGATGGCGAAGTAACCTTTGTGGTGAAAGACATCGAAAAAGATGTGGCCGTACCGATCATTGGCCGGATGAAGGATATGTTTTTGCGCAAAACCAACTTCGATAAAGATCATTTCCCGTGATTGATCCTTTTCAGAAAAACATTGTGCTGGAAACGGAGCGCCTGAAGATTTTCCCTCTGACTGCTTCTCAACTACGTAAATACCTGGCCTGCGACGGCAGTCTCGAAGCCAGCCTGGGCCTGGAGCCTTTTCCTCGGGAGATCGAAGATTCGCTCAGCGAGGTGATCCGCGACATCATTTTACCCGAACTGCTCACCTCTTCCTACAACCCGCTGTACCGCACCGTCTGGATCGCAACGGACAAACAGCAGGCAGCACTGGTGGCCAGTTTCATTTTTAAAGGCCCTCCCAACCGCCGGGGAGAGGTCGAAGTCGGCTACGGCACCGAACCCCGTTTCCGGCGGCAGGGCTATATGACAGAGACGCTTTCAGCCGCCATGAACTGGGCCTACTCGCGTCCGCAGATTCAGTTTGTCATTGCCGAAACGGACCCTGCCAATTTTTCCTCCATGAAAGTGCTGACAAACAACCACTTCGAAAAAATTGCAGAGCGCGACGGCTTTTGGGTATGGCGTCATCAGAAGCCCACACGTCCCTGATTGCCCCCTTCGAGGAGAAAATCATTTCCCGGCTGAAACTCACTCACATCTGCTGCCAGCATTTCCTGGAGCATTTCCCGTTTGCGCTCCTGTGCCGGGATCGCTGCCAGACGCAGGTGCTGGTTTTTGGTGGCCTTCTCAACCACTTTGCGCACGGCCCGCGCATTTCCAAAAAACTTATTCCGGCTCTGGTACAGGTGCTTAAAGTAGCTATCGAGCAGCACAGCGGCTTCTTCTTCCAGGTAAATGTTATCTGAAGCCAGCATGGCCCGGCAGATCTGCATCATTTCCTCTGGCGCATAGTCCGGGAACTCGATTTTGCGGTCGAACCTCGATTTAAGGCCGGGATTGGTTTCCAGAAAACGCTGCATGCGGTCCGGATAGCCCGCTGCGATGACAATCAGCTCGCCGCGCATGTCTTCCATGCGTTTGAGCAGCGTTTCGATCGCCTCTTTGCCATAGTCCTGCGGTCCGCCCTCGGCCAGCGAGTAGGCTTCGTCAATAAAGAGCACCCCTCCTTTTGCCTTTTCGATCAGCTCGGCGGTTTTGATGGCGGTGTGGCCAATGTACTCACCCACCAGGGCCTGGCGGTCGCATTCGACCACATGTCCGCGCTCCAGGATCCCGAGGGCCTTGTATATTTTGCCCATAATCCGCGCGACAGTGGTTTTGCCCGTGCCGGGATTTCCGGTGAATACCGAATGCAGGGAAAAGCGGTTGAGCACGTCTTTCTGGATTTCGCGGTAAAACCGCACCAGCCGCACCATGTCGTGGACCTCATTTTTCACGGGGTCCAGACCGATCATGCGGGTAAGTTCGCCCATGGCATCCTGCAGCAGCAAGTCGTCCACCGGGATTTCGGGTTTCTGGCTGCGCCGGGGTTCGAAAATCTCCCGGATGTCCTCCAGCAGGATGTTGGACAGGTCGCTGTTGGACAACTGCTCCTGCTTTCCCTGGCGCATGATGCGCAGGCCGAGGTTCATTTTGGCTTCGCTCACCAGCGAAATGGCGTAGCGAGCATTGCCAAAGCTTTTGTCGCGGTCCCGGAAAGCGTCTGTGAGCTTTTTGACGAGGTATTCCTGTGCGTCGGGGGCAAAGGTAACGGAGCTTTTTTCGGCGCTTTTGAGCGCAATTTCGGATAGTTCCTGCGGGAGGTAGTCCGGGAAGTCAAAGCGCATGGCAAAGCGCGATTTGAGGCCGGGATTAAAGTTGATAAACACCTCCATTTCACGGGGGTAGCCCGCCACCACCACCGAGAGGTCGCCGGGGCCGTCGGACATCTCTTTAATCAGCATCTCGATCACCTCGCGGCCAAAGTCTTTGGAGTCTTCGGCACTGCGGGCCAGGGCATAGGCCTCATCCACAAAGAGAATGCCGCCCCGTGCTTTGTCAATCGCCGTGCGGACCTTGGGAGCGGTCTGCCCGATGTATTCGCCCACAAGGTCGGCGCGGTCCACCTCGTGCACATGCCCGCGCGAGAGCAGTCCGAGGCATTTGTACAATTTGCCCATCAGCCGCGCCACGGTCGTTTTGCCTGTGCCGGGGTTTCCGGTAAACACCACATGCAACTGGCCGGGGTTGTTTTCTACGAAGCCTTTTTCTTTGCGGAGGTTAATAAATTTGAGGTACTGGGCATATTCGCGCATCCGCTCCTTCACGGGCTGGAGTCCGGTGAGGGCATCGAGTTCGGTCATCACTTCCTCGAAGGTAGGCTCCGTCGGGGGCGTTACCACATGGTTCATGAGCAGGGGCGCACCTTCTTCGGGGCGCACCACGGCCGGAGTACCCGGCACAAACTCCCCTCCGACCCGGAAAGGCACGAGGCCGATGAGGGTGTCCATAAACACAATTTCGACCGTATAATTGTCCGGATACCAGGTGCCCTTGTGGTCGGAGCCCCAGCCGGAGTTTACGGTAAATGTATTCAGGCCTTCCGGAATGGCGACCAGCTCGGTGGTACGGCCTTTGAGCTGGCGGGCGTCATTGTAAAACAAAAAATGCAGCTCCATCATCCATCTGCGCGGCACACGGTTGATGCCCTTGCATTCGGCCCATACGAAGCGGGTTTCTTTGTCGTGAAACTGCTCCATATAGCTCCCCGTCACGGTGTTGTTGGCGTTGGCTCCTTCATAGAGCTGCACCGTTTCGAGGTCGAAGTAGGTATTTTTGCTTCCGCTGACCATACCTACATCATATATGTAAAAGGGATGGGTGCCACACAGTTCCCCATCTATCCAGGCTTCCCAGTAATATTCGCCCTCTTTCCAGAATCCCCCCGGATCTGCAACGCCCCAGCCTTCGCGAATGAACAAGATATTCTGGTCGCGGGTCACGGGGCGGTCCAGGACAATGTCGCAGAGTTGTTTCGGTCCGTCGTTGTCTCCTCCTGTACGCGCATAGGCACGCAGATTTACCTTGGCTTCCCAGTCTTCTTCATCAAACAGTTTGTTAAAGAAGCTCAGTTCCGCATAAATATAAGCGACCTCTCGTGTATCGAACACCTGGCGGTACTTTTTCTGGCTTTCGGCCATCCATTCCGTCGAGGCGTAGGCTTTGAGGGACTTAAATTTAAAGCGGGAGAACTGAGGCGGTTTAGGATTCGACATAGGGTGCAGCCTTTGTTGAGAGATGAGCGACGAAAATGCAATTTTTATCTGTATTGAACAACGAGCAGAGAATGGAACAGATTTTGTGTAAAGCTAAGTGTTTCGCAGCGGAACTCACCCTTTCACTCCGTTGCGAAGCAGATTTTTTCCGGATCGTTTCCAGCCGCAGCAGGCTGCTACACCGCTTCCCCGGCGGTTTCACCTGCACGTATAGCCTCTTGTAATCCGAGGGTTTTGGCCCTTTCCCTCCCGCGTGCAAAGCACCCGGGCGGCCTGGATCGTTACACTCTTTTATCAGTTTCGGCCCCGCCAACCCGCGGGCAGATATGCTTTTCCCGTTCTTAAATTCTATCAATTGTTATGAAAATGCGCTTTGTCCCTAATGATTCCCGACTCTTACAGCTCTATGACAAGCATGCACGCACCCTGTTGAGGAGTCAGACAACCACCGAAAACTATTGCACCCGTGTGCGCCGTATCCTGTTGGAGCAGATGCGCGAAGAGGCTCCCGGAATCGAACAAGTAGCCGAACGGCTTCACCTGAGTGTGCGTAGCCTGCAAATGCGCCTGAAAGAAGAAGGAACCACCTATCAGCAGATTCTCAACTCGGTCCGCAAGCAAATGGCCATGGCTTGCCTCCGCGAACCCCGCGTGCGCAAAGGGGAGATCGCCCAACTGCTGGGTTTCTCTGAAATCAGTGTATTTTCCCGCACGTTCAAAAAATGGACGGGCCAAAGCCCCTCCGAGTACCAGGCATCTATGACTCAGCTTGTCTGAGTGGCCGTCTGAGGCTCCGATACATCTCCCACAGCAGCCAGCCCACCAGCATAAGATATTCTGCCGCCACGATGCGCAGGTCTTCCTGGTAAGGCTGGCTGCGATATGTTATATAGGTCAGGAAAATAAGGGCTGTCCAGGCCATCGGAAAACGCCAGCGTGAAAAAAGGCTGAAGGCCACCAGCGGCACCACGTACCAGGGGTGCACGATCGAGGCCATCGCCAGATAGACCATCCACACCCAGAGTATGCGGGGCAGCCAGTTGGTAACTGTGGGCCTGCGCTCGGCCAGCGCGAGGAGCAAGATGCCGCCTGCTGTTATGGCTGCGAGGTATTTGCCTGCTTTTTCAATGATGTTGTAGCCGCGCTCCTGGTAGCCAAACCAGCGTACAATGGCGTAGAGGCTGCCATTAAACTCGAATTTCTGAAAATAGAGCTGCACTGAGCTGAACAGGTGCAGGAAGGTTTCCCGGTCGAACAGGGGCAGGAACATCAGCAGAGTAGCCAGCCCGGCGATGAGTCCGTAGCGGACTGCCGGCCACAGGCCGATCCGCCGTATCAGCATGGGCAGAGCCATCAGGGGCAGGAGCTTGCTGCAGATCGCCAGGGCGAAGGCCAGGGCCGAGGCCCCTTCATAGAACCTGCCCGCCTGCGTGCCTCTTTGTT
>RDXT01000177.1 GCA_004292985.1 Bacteroidota bacterium | reverse complement strand
GTGGAAGGTTGTGTCAACAGCGGTTTATTTACCTTCACCCTGCCACAGCCACTGCCCGATACGCAGATTTTCTATTATACCATCGGCGGTTCAGCCATCTCCGGCACGGACTATGTGCCTTTCCAGGACAGCATCATCATGCCTGCCGGACAGATTACGGTAACCGTACCGGTAACCATCATTCCTGACAACATTTCCGAAGGGCCTGAGAGCATCTTCGTTTTCTACACAGACTCCACCCTTTGTAATAACTTTATCTATCGCGACACCGCTGAAATGGTGATCTGGGACAAGCCCCAGATTCCGCCGCTTCCTGATATTGCTTTCTGCTCTGGTGCCACCGTATCGATCGGTTTCCCGATCCAGCCTGACCTGGCGAATTTTACCTGGTCACCAGCTATAGGCCTGAGCAGCGATACGGTTTCCTTCCCGCAACTGACACTCTTTAATCCCTCCGGACCTACCTCAGACACTTCGTTTTACATCATGGAGGTGGAGGCTTTCCAGGGCTATTGCCTGTGGCAGGATACCATGCAGGTGCTGGTGCACCCCGCTAACTATGCGGACTTTGTTGCGGATACCGTTTGCTTTGGCAATACCACTTCCTTCACAGCCAGCACCGTTTTTGACCAGTTGACGAGTGTTCAATGGTCATTTGGTGACGGACAGAATGGCGGCGGCATCCAGACCGCCCACACCTACGGGCAGGATGGATCATTTAACGTGCAGATCCTCACCCAAAACAGCAAAGGCTGCCGGGATACGCTGATCAAACCGATTCTGATTGACTCGCTGCCTGTGGCCTCCTTTTTTGTGGATCCGGTCTGCCAGAATTCGCCCAGCGCCTTCGCCAACGATGTGCGGCCCGGAACAAGCTATGTGTGGACCTTCGGCGACGGTACAAACTCGATTCTGCCTCTGCCAACCCACGTATATGACACCTTTGGCGTATATCAGGTGCTGGTGGTGGCTACCTCTGCCCGCGGATGCGTGGACAGCCTGCGCCGCGAAGCACAGGTCTTTGCCAATCCGCAGCCTTCCTTCACTGCCGATGCAGAGTGTCTGGGCACGCCGACCCGCTTTATTAATGAGACAACATCCAATAGCGGCGCGGCTGTAAGTTACGGATGGGGATTTGGAGACGGCGGCATTTCTTCCCAGATCAGCCCCGTTCACCTCTACAATTCCTACGGCATTAAAAATGTGACCCTGACTGCGATTGACATCAATGGTTGCAGCGGTCAATATGCGGCTCCGGTGCGGGTGTATGCCCTGCCTGTGGCCAACTTTACCTCCGACTCCGTATGTGCGGGAGATAATATTGTATTCAGAAATCAGTCGGTCGTGCCAGATGGATTTGACATCTCCCAGACCCTGTGGAACTTTGGCGATGGCCGTATTTCCGGCGCTGTGCAGCCTGACATTCCCTTCAGCCAGCCTGGACTTTATACCGTGGAACTGAAGGTCGTTACCGTACACGGCTGCCCTGACAGCACAACCCGCGTAGTGGCCATTCACCCCAATCCGGTCGTGGATTTCCGCAAAACCGATGTCTGCGCACTCGATTCGGCCCAGTTTAACAATGACAGCCGGATC
>RDXT01000176.1 GCA_004292985.1 Bacteroidota bacterium | reverse complement strand
ACCTCTCAAACGGGCGGCCCGCAAAGGACAGGCAGTGCTGGGTGAACTTGCTTCGATGGTAGATGAGTTCGCAGGCGGGGCAAGGGTGGTGAAAGCCTTTCAAAAAGAAGCCTTCGAGCGGGACCGCTACGCCCGCAAAAACAAAGAATACAACAAACTTCAGGTTTCGGTGGCCCGCCGCTCCGAGTTGGCCTCTCCGCTGACGGAAATTATCAGTGTGGCGATTGTCTGCCTGATTCTGTATGCAGGAGGCACCCTGATCCTCGATGAAAAATCGGCCCTCAAAGCCTCTGAGTTTCTGGGGTTTATTGCGGTTTTTAGTCAGGTTTTGGCTCCGGTAAAGGTACTGACAGCCGCTTTTTCCAAAATCCAGCGGGGAACGGCCGCATTTAGTCGCATCGAAGAGATATTGAATACCCAGCCAAAGATTCAAAACCGCCCCGATGCCCTTGATATAGATGGATTTACGAAGGAAGTTCGCTTCGAAGGGGTCTTTTTCAGCTACGACAGCACCGAAGTGCTTCATAACATTCATTTTTCCCTGCCCAAAGGAGCTACAGTTGCCCTGGTGGGGCCTTCCGGAGGAGGGAAGTCAACCCTTGCCGACCTGATTCCCCGCTTCTATGACCCCTCACAGGGAGCCATTTATCTCGACGGAAGGGACCTGCGGGATATAAGCGTCGAAAGCCTCCGCGCCTGCATCGGGGTGGTGTCGCAGGAGGGCATTTTGTTTCATGATACGGTATGGAGTAACATTGCCTATGGCATCCCGGACACCGATCCGGAGGCTGTGGTAGAAGCAGCGAAAATCGCCAACGCCCATGAATTTATCATGGAGCTGCCCGATCAGTACCAGACCGTTATCGGAGAAAGAGGCTCGATGCTTTCGGGCGGACAGCGGCAGCGGATCGCCATTGCGCGGGCAGTGCTTCGCAATCCTTCCATTCTGATTCTCGACGAAGCAACCTCCAACCTCGATACCCAGTCCGAAAAGCTGGTGCAGGATGCCCTTGAAAAACTCATGGCCCAGCGTACTTCGCTGGTGATTGCTCACCGGCTCTCCACCATTTTGCATGCTGACCAGATTCTGGTTATCGAGCGCGGGCGTATCATCGAGCAGGGCACCCATGAAGAACTGTACCAGAAAGGCGGCCGCTACCGGGAACTGTATGCGGTTCAGTTCGAAAGCTGAGGGACGGGCTATCGGAAAAAGGCTAACCGATCACGCGCGATTTTTGACACTTCATAAAAATTAAACATGTATTCAAAATATAATGTCGGAATATTGCCCTGCGCTTATGTATTATATCGTTGGATAGTATTTCGCTTGTAGAGTAAATCCGTTTACATGAAAAACTTCTTCACTGCCCTCTTTGCCGCTTTTGCCCCCGTCCTGGTCTTTGCCCAGCTCCAGCCGGTCAACTCGGTTGCCACAGGTTTCTGGAACAGCCCGGCCATCTGGTCCACAGGCGCAGTGCCCGACTCCAACAGCCTCGTTACGATTTCGTTTGGAGATACGGTGAAGTTGCCCGACAACAGTGCCCGCTACTATTGCCGCACGCTCGATGTGCAGTTTGAAGCCATGCTTCAGCTCCG
>RDXT01000290.1 GCA_004292985.1 Bacteroidota bacterium | reverse complement strand
TGGCCGTCTTTGATCTGGTCGAGGCTTTCTACGAGTTCTCCGACAACGATAGAGCCTTCTGGCAGTGGATTCATGGAGTCACCCTTGATCTCAAATCCACGGAAGGAACCGGGGCCCAGCATCGGCAGAGAGAGGGTAGGGAGGCTGTCGAAATATTCGGGGTCGGCATAGCCGTTGAGGTAACCGGCGGAGGCTTTTACCGGAACGAGGGTAACATTGTCCTTGCCCTGCTTATCCACGGTAATGGCGATAATACGCGCGGTGGTGCCGTTTTTATCTCCGGGTTTCTGGTTGCTTTCGCGGATTTCTTTTTCAGAAAGCTTGGTCAGGTCTTCGCTCAGCAGGCGGTCCACAGAGATTTCGAAGTGTTTGGCCATGCTTTGCAGGGTCTCATAGCGGGGCGTGGCTCTTCCTTCTTCGTATGCGCCGATGTTGGAGCGGCGGATGGCGAGGATATCGGCAAGGTCCTGCTGGGTAAGGCCCCTGAGTTTGCGCAGGTGCTTAATGTTTTTGCCGATGTGGATGTTATCTTTCGGAGTCATAGCATCAAATATAAGGTTGTTCCAAGTCGTTTAGTAGCTTCTGCAAAACGTTAGCAAACTATAAACTATTTAGCAGATAAGCTAATTTTTGATGCAATTTTTGATCATTTTTTTTTCAATGCTAATGTTTGCTTCCCGCCGACCACTCTCTGAGCATGTTTGCGACGGTTTGCATATCTTCAGGCACATCTGAATCAAAGTGAATCCGCGCGCCGCCCACCGGATGGTCGAGGCTCAGGGTTTTGGCGTGCAGGGCCTGCCGGGAGAGGATTTCGAGGGCCTGGTGGATCATCGTCTGAAAGGCTTTGGTTGAGGGGCCGCGCAGGACCTTGTCTCCGCCATACTCTTTGTCGCCCAGCAGCGGATGTCCGAGGTGCTTCATGTGTACCCGGATCTGGTGGGTACGTCCGGTTTCGAGCTTGAGCCGGATCATCGTCGCCACCCCAAAGCGCTCCACCACCTCATAATGCGTAACCCCGCTTTTGCCCTCTTCGCCATTGGGGAAGGCCGCATAAATCTTGCGGTCGCTGGGATTGCGCCCGATATGCGCTACCACCGTGCCTTTATCTTCTTTCAGATCGCCCCAGACCAGCGCCAGGTAGCGGCGGTCGCTGGTGCGGTCAAAAAACTGCTTGGACAGATGCGCCATCGCATATTCGGTTTTGGCGATCACCAGCAGCCCGGTCGTGTCCTTATCTATACGGTGTACCAGGCCCGGACGCGGATGCTCCTGCGAACTCGACCCTTTGGGGAGTTGCTGAAAGTGCCAGAGCAGGCCGTGGACCAGCGTGCCGCTGCGGTGCCCAAACGAAGGGTGGCAGACCATCTGCGGCGGCTTGTGCAGGATCAGCAGGCTCTCATCCTCATAGCGGATGTCCAGCGGGATCGGTTCCGCCTTCAGCTCCGGGGTAGGAGGGTAGGGGAGCATAATTTTGACCTCATCGCCCGGCCTTACCTTATATGCCAGCTTCGTCTCTTTGCCATTGACGGTGATAGAACCCGTTTCGTAGGCATTTTTAATCTTGGAGCGGGTGGTAAAGGGCAGCAGGTTGCTCAGAAACACATCGAGGCGCAAAGGACTCTGCCCCGCCGTCGCGCGCAGGGTATAGTGGTCGAAGAGCAGGTCTTCTTCGGGTTCTTCGCGGTTATATTCTTCCGGATTGGAATGGTGCCTGATAAAGGACATATATTCTGACTACTTTTTCCGTCCTCGCCTGACCGAAATGACAAACAGCACAGCGCCAAAAATAAACAGCAGAGAAGAGATGATTTCTGCCTGGGTAAGGCTGAATCCCGCTATTTGTGGGGGATTTATACGGATTTTTTCAATTAAAAAGCGCTCGGCACCATTAAACATCAGGTAAAGCCCTGACATCTGGCCCAGGTAAGGCAGCCGCTTGCGCACAGCCCACAGAACGCCAAAGAGCGCGAGGGCCATCAGGACTTCATAAAAAGGCGTGGGATACACAGGTACCGCCAGATGGTTGCAGAAGTCGCCCGTACAGCCTTCGATGGGAATGCCGCTGTTGATGACATTGTGCGGATAGTCGAAAGACCAGACCCAGTCGGGCGCCCAGGAAAGCCATGCAGGTTTGGGAGCGGTATTATCTATGCCCCAGTCCCCATCGCCGGCAATCTGGCAGCCAATGCGCCCGATCCCATACGAAAGCAGCAGCGTAGGGGCAATCGCATCGGCAAAGCCCATCACAGAATAGCCTTTTTTATAGACATACCAGCCGATCAGCACCCCGGCACAGATCAGGCCGCCGTAGTAGCTCAGGCCATCGAAAGAGAGCAGCGAGGCCACAGGGTCTTTGATAAAGTCGCTCCAGTTTTCGAAGTTGTGAAAGAGCTTGGCGCCCAGGAGCCCCGCCCCGAAAGCGATGAGCAATACCGTTCCCAATTCACTCGTAATTCCCTGATCTTCAGATACTTCGGTCACAGGTTTATTGCGGTGCATCAGATACTCGGCCAGCCGCCAGCCACCCGCCACCACACCTGCGATCAGCGCCCAGAGCCAGGAGCCTTTTGTGGAAAGAATGGCCTGCTGGGGATTGTCGTAAAAGAGGTCATAATCTTCGGCCATCAGCCCCAGTTTATAGCCTACCAATCCGTAGAGCAGAAAAGAAATCAGGATGTCGGTGGGTTTCACCGGATTTCCCCGCTTTACCAGGGCGCTTTTGGCCGGGAAAATACCGAGTCCTTCTTTTCGTTTGAGTTCATAATACAACACGATGTAGGCACACAAAAATGCAAGCGCCATCATAAAGCCGAAGCTCTGGACCGGCAGGCGCAATTGGGTGCCGAAAAGGTCGTTGATAAGGTCACTGATGCGGGGGTACATAGCGTATGAAAATATCAGCCGGACGAATGGCGCCCTCTGTTTGCCCGTAAAGGTACAAAAATCCGCCTTTTCTACGCCTTTCCTTTCACTCTGTGTATCAGGTGGTTGATTGGCCGGGGAAAAGGTCGGAGATTCGCAGCCAGATTAACGATAACTGAATGAAACCCACCCTTCTGATCCTTGCAGCAGGTTTAGGCAGCCGCTACGGCGGAATCAAACAAATGGACAGACTCGGCCCCTCCGGCGAGACACTGATGGAGTACTCGGTCTTTGACGCGATCCGCGCCGGTTTTGGCAAAGTCGTGTTTGTGATCCGCCGCGACATCGAGCAGGACTTCCGGGAGGCATTTATGGATAAAATTTCCCGCTTTGTCGAAGTGGATTATGTATTGCAGGAGCTCGACAACCTGCCTCCCGGCATCACTGTGCCCGAAGGCCGCACCAAACCCTGGGGCACAGGCCATGCGGTGATGGTGGCAGAACCAGCCATCACAACCCCCTTCGCCATGATCAATGCCGATGACTTTTACGGCAGAGAAGCGTATCAGAACCTCGGCGACTACCTCAGCGCCCTCAGCCCCGACGAGCTGTCCTACAGCCTGATGGGCTACAAACTGGCCAACACCCTCTCCGAACACGGTTCCGTATCGCGTGCCGTGGTCGAATTTGACTCCGAAGGCAAACTCATCAGCCTCACCGAGCGCACCAAAATTTACCGCAAAGACGACGGGCAGATCATCTACGAAGAAGGCGAACAGCAAACGCCCCTCGCCGATAACACCATCGTTTCGATGAACATGCTCGGCTTTACCCCCACGGTATTTGGCCTCTGCAAAAAATATTTTGAGGACTTTATCAGCGAGAAAGCAGGCGACCTCAAAGCAGAGTTGTATATTCCCACCGTTATGAGCAAAAGCATCACCGAAGGTGCCAGCGTGCAGATTCTCAACTCAGACGCTTCCTGGTTTGGTATGACCTACCGCGAAGATAAAGACCTGGTAATCAGCCGCCTGCGCGCTCAGGTAGATGCCGGTTACTATCCCGAAAACCTCTGGGCATGAGTCTGGCAGAAGATATTTTTCGTACATTTTCAACGGAGGCGGCAGGAAACTACCGCCTCCGTGCGTATGGTTCCGGCCATATTCACGACACCTTTCTCGCCGAAAGCGACAGCCCCGGTGCCCCCCGCTACATCCTGCAGCGGATCAATGCCCATGTCTTCCGTGACCCGGAGCTGGTCTCCCGCAACCTGGCCCGCATTACGCCTTATATTGCTGCCAAAGTACAGGCTTTGGGCATCGCTGATCCGGAACGCCGCTACCTGAGCCTCATTCCCACCCGCGAGGGACAAGCCTGGCAGACAGACCCGGCGGGCGATTACTGGCGCATGTTTCCCTTTCTTGAAGGCACCCGCAGCCTCGACGAACTGAGTCACCCGCAACAGGCGCGGGAAGCAGCCAGGGCTTTTGCCCGCTATGCGCAGCAACTCGACGGCCTGCCGGTGGCAGAAATCGGTGCGACCATTCCCCATTTTCATGACGCTGCCCGCCGCATAGCAGCCCTCGAAAAAGCAGTGGAAACGGCTGACCAACAAAGACTTACGCTCGCTGCGACCGAGGTGGAGCAGGCACAGGCCTGGAAAACCCGCATTTCGCCCCTGCTGCACCTGCTCGAAACCGGGGCCATTCCCCGCCGCCTCGTACACAACGACACCAAAATCAACAACCTCCTCTTCGACGCCCACAGCGACGAGGCCCTCTGTGTCATAGACCTCGACACCGTGATGCCGGGGACCCTGCTCTACGACTTTGGCGACCTGGTGCGCACCTGCGTCAGCCCCGCCGCCGAAGACGAAACCGACCTCAGCCGTGTGCAGGTTCGGCCCGATATGTACGAAGCCCTGCTCGAAGGCTACCTCTCCGAAGCCGGGGACTGGATGCAAGCCATTGAAAAAGAATACCTTACAGAAGGCGCGATCCTCATGACCGGGATCATGGCCGTGCGCTTCCTCACCGATTTTCTCATGGGAGATGTCTATTACAAAATTCATCACCCCATGCACAACCTCGACCGCGCCAAAAACCAGTTCTGCCTCCTGCAATTGCTGCTTGCCGCGCCAGACCGCTGATCCTCTGCGCGAAAACCCCGTACACGTCTATTATGAGTGTATTACAATCCCTTCCGCTGCTGATTCTCGCGGGCCTGTGTGAGATTGGCGGCGGTTACCTCGTCTGGATCTGGCTGCGGGAAGGCAAACCCATCGGCTACGGCATTGCCGGGGCGCTGATTCTGGCCCTGTATGGCGTAGTGGCCACCTTCCAGCCGACCCATTTTGCCCGCGCATACGCTGCATACGGAGGCGTATTTATCCTGATGTCCCTGCTTTGGTCCTACGTATTTGACCACTACGTCCCCGACGCCTACGATATTGCCGGGGCACTGCTGATTTTGCTGGGGGTCTGCGTGATGTATTATGCGCCGAGGTGAAGGTTTGGGTAAGGGAGTGTTTTTTGCTATGTTTGCTTTATAAAAAAGATTTCATAAATTATGTGACATGAATATCAGTCCGCGACAAATAGGGATGATCCGGAATTACTTCGCAAAGCAACCTGTGCTGAAGGCGTATCTTTTTGGATCTGTTGCGAGAGGGGAAGCTACGGCTGCCAGCGATATTGATATTCTGCTGGAGCTGGATTACAGCCAGCCCATCGGCCTGGAGTTCATTCAGATGCAGATTGACCTTCAGGAATTGCTCCGGCGCAAAGTAGATCTCGTTTCTGCACGGGGGCTTTCAAAGTATATTCAACCTGAAATTGATAAGGAAAAAAAACTCATTTATGTCTCCCCACTCGCGGGAAAACCCTTTATCTCCCCCGCTGGCGGGGGTTGGGGGGTGGATTCGCACTAAATAACTGATAATCAATATCTTGTATATAAAAAATTTCGGATCACCCCCTGTCGCTCTAACCTACTAAGTCAAGCAGACCACATAAGCCTGCGCCAATGATGATTGTCCAGGAAATCCAGTCCTTAAATTCATTGTTTTTGTGTTTAAGAAACAAAATATGAAGTCCTACATGCACAATCATAAAAATACTAAATCCTCTCATAAATGCTTCTGTGTCCTGGCTATGTGTCAGTTGCCAAAATATGAAGTAGAATAAAGGAATGTGTGCGAATAGAAATATGAGGTGTCCTAACTTGTCACTGAGCAATGAAAGTCCAGGGAATATTCGCCACTCTCTGCAACGTATTGCGTCCATTTCGTGCATAGTCAAAAGCGAAAGTCCCAGGTAAAAGAAAATATGTCCTGCCATACGTATTTTGTCTGTATCGGTATTGCCCCTCAACAACC
>RDXT01000289.1 GCA_004292985.1 Bacteroidota bacterium | reverse complement strand
ATCAGCAAATCATCTTTATAGTCCGGGCCTCCGTTGAGGAAGTCGCTGAGAATGAATACAATACTCCGTTTGTGGAGGACATTGGTGAGGTGGCGAAGGGTAGCCGCGAGGTCGGTGCCCTTGCTTTCCGGCTCAGTGCCGATCAGCTCGCGGATGATCCGGAGGATATGGTTGCGCCCTTTTTTGGGGGGAATAAAATGCTCTGTTTTTTCGGTAAACAGCAACGCACCCACCTTGTCATTATTGGTACTGGCAGAGAAGGCCAGCACAGCGCAGATTTCGGCAAGAAGGTCCGATTTCTGGTTCAGTGCCCCTTCACGGCCCGCCTGGGTACCGAAGTGTGTGGAGCCGCTGATATCGGCCAGCAGCATCACGGTCAGTTCGCGCTCTTCCTCAAATACTTTAATATAGGTATCGTCGAGGCGGGCGGTTACATTCCAGTCAATGTTTCGCACATCGTCGCCATACTGGTAGGCGCGCACCTCGCTGAAAGACATCCCCCTGCCCTTAAAAGCAGAGTGGTAGCTACCCGTAAAAAGCTGGTTGGAAAGCCCCCGGGTTTTGATTTCGATCTTGCGCACTTTGCGCAGGAGTTCGTAGGTACGGTCAGTGGGTGTGGACATGACGGCAAAATAAAAATTTTATCTCATCTTTTGTGCCATATCCCTTCCGGCTCATTATATTTGCCTGATTAAGATGGAAACTGTCCAATATACATTTACTGAAGCCGAACATGCCGAGATCCGGAAGCATGTGGCCAAGTATCCCGACCGGCGATCGGCGGTGATGCCAGCCCTCTGGATTGCGCAGGAAAAGTTCGGCTGGCTTTCGCCCGAAGCAGTTAAGCTCGTGGCGGAGACCCTTGACATCCCTTACGCACACGTGTATGGGGTTGCCAGCTTCTATACGATGTATTTCAAGGAGCGGGTGCCCAAACACCTCATTGAAATCTGCACCTGTTTTTCCTGCGGCGCCAATGGCGGCCAGGAACTGCTTGACTACACCAAAGCGCAGATTCAGGCAGACGACAAAGGCCACGGCAAAGATGGTAAAATCTGGGCGCGCGCTGCCGAGTGTCTCGGTGCCTGCGATACAGGGCCTGTTTGCCAGATCACCAACCGCCATTATGCCCACAACCTCACCCGTGAGAAAATTGACAGCCTGATCAGCAAACTCTCCAACGATGAGGAAATCCCTTACGAACAGATTCCCCTTTCCAATCCCAGCATCACAGACTAACTGATAATGAAATATATACACAAGGAACCGGCCTATCTTCTCACGGAAGATGGCCTTTTTTTTGAAGGAAGCTCCATCGGCAAAAAAGGCACGGCCACCGGCGAGCTGTGCTTCAATACCTCGATGACAGGCTACCAGGAGATTTTTACCGATCCCTCCTACTACGGCCAGATTCTCATCGAAACCCATACCCATATCGGGAATTATGGGGTGCATGAGGCGGAGTATGAAAGTACCTCTGCCAAAATTTCGGGCCTCGTCGTCCGCAATTTTGCCCGCATGTATTCCCGCAGCGATGCAGTAGAGTCGCTGGACTCTTTTTTAACGCACAACAATATCGTAGGCATTTCGGATGTGGATACCCGCGCACTTGTTACGCATATCCGAGATAAAGGGGCGATGAATACCATCATTTCCACCGAAGTGTCTTCTCAGGAAGAGCTGGCCGCGCTGCTGGGTAAATGCCCACCGATGGAGGGGCTCGAACTTTCTTCGCGCGTAAGCACCGCCCAGCCCTATTTCCACGGCTCGCCCATGGCCCGATTCCGGGTAGCGGTGCTGGATACAGGCGTAAAGCGCAACATCCTCGACTGCCTGGCCGCCCGCGACTGCTACCTCAAGGTATTTCCGGCCAAGGCCACCTTCGAAGAACTCAGCAGCTTCGATGCCCACGGCTATTTTATCTCCAATGGCCCCGGCGACCCCTCGGCCATGCCCTACGCGGTAGAGACCGTTAAGCAAATCCTCGCCGCCGACAAGCCGCTCTTCGGCATCTGCCTCGGACACCAGATCCTGGCCCTGGCCTGCGGCGTGAGCACCTACAAAATGCACAACGGCCACCGCGGTGCTAACCATCCGGTGAAAAACCTGCTGACAGGCAAGTCGGAAATCACTTCGCAAAACCACGGCTTCTGTGTCAACCGCGAAGAGATCGAGCGCTCCCCCAATGTGGTCGTTACCCATGTCAACCTCAACGACCACACCATCGAGGGTATCCGTATCCGCAATAAAAAGGCCTTTTCGGTGCAGTTTCACCCCGAAGCCTCTCCCGGACCCCACGACAGCCACTATCTCTTCGACGACTTCCTGCGCATGATGGATTAAGGCATCCACTTGCAACGATCGCTAGCGAGGGTCTCCGACCCGAGCGCCCGATCCAATAATCATCGCATCAACTGACTTTTCTCAGCAGAAAAGCCCGTTTCCATCCCCACATTCATGCAATGAAACTCATAAAATTCATTGCATATGAAAAATATCCTGGTTGCCGTTGACCTGACAGACCACAGCACCCGTGTACTGGAAAGTGCTGCCTCCCTTGCCCGGCTCACCCATGCCAAACTCTGGGTAGTGCACGTAGCTGCACCCGAACCGGATTTTGTCGGATACGAAGTAGGCCCCCAGTATGTGCGCAACATCCGCGCCAACGAACTGCGCGAAGAGCATCGCCGCATCCAGGCATGGGCTGCTGAGTACTCTGCACAAGGAATTGATTCTGAGGCCATTCTGATTACGGGCTATACGGCTGAGTCCCTCCTCGACGAGGTAGTAAAACTCGAAGCCGACCTGCTGGTCATGGGTTCCCGTGGCCACGGTATCTTGTATGATGTAGTCGTTGGCTCCGTAGCTGCCGAAGTTATGCGCAAAAACACCACGCCCCTGCTGCTTATTCCGCTGCCAGTGGCTTAATCTACGCGCTTCCTCGTATATTTGTGCATGAAACTTGTGATTGTACGGTATAACGCAGGGAACATTCAATCGGTAACCTACGCCTTACAGCGGCTGGGGATCGAACCTGTGCTGAGCGATGACCCCGAAGAAATCCGTAGTGCCGACAAAGTGATTTTTCCCGGGGTAGGGGAGGCCGCTACCGCCATGACCTATCTGCGGGAAAGACAGCTCGACGAAGTGATTATCAGCCTCAGACAGCCTGTATTGGGCGTTTGTCTGGGGCTTCAGTTAATGTGCCGCCATTCAGAAGAGAGAAACACGACCTGTATGGGCATTTTCCCGGCAGAAGTGCGGATGTTTAAGCCCGCTGAAGGGATAAAGGTGCCGCACATGGGCTGGAATCTTCTCGAAAACCTGCATTCCCCCCTGCTTGAAGGGCTGGGAGATGCCCCTTATGTCTATTTTGTGCATAGTTACTATGCTGATATAGATGCATATACCATCGCCACAACCACCTATGGGGGGCCATTTAGTGCGGTGATCCACAAAGACAATTTTTACGCGACCCAGTTTCACCCCGAAAAAAGCGGGGCAACAGGCGCAAGAATCCTTCAGAATTTCCTCAGCCTGTGAGTCAAATCCGGATTATACCAGCGATAGACCTGATCGGGGGCAAATGCGTGCGTTTGTCTCAGGGCGATTATTCCCGCAAAACCGAATACAAGGAAGACCCCCTCGATATGGCGCTGCGGATGCAGGACCAGGGGGTGTCCTACCTCCATGTTGTGGACCTCGACGGAGCACGCGCCGGACGCATTGTCAACTGGCGGGTGCTGGAGAAAATCTGCCGCAATACCACCCTCAAGGTAGATGCCGGAGGAGGGGTAAAAACCGAAGAAGATCTGCGGATTTTGTTTGACGTGGGCGCTGTGCAGGTAAATGTCGGCTCGGCTGCCATCCGTGAAAAAGAACTGTTTTTTGACTGGGTGCGCGAATATGGCCCGGGGCGGATCATTCTCAGTGCCGATGCCCGTGCAGGCTTTATTGCCATCCAGGGCTGGCAGGAGGCAACCCCGCTGCTGCTCGAAGACGTTTTGCAGGAGTACCATGCCGCCGGCGTGATGTATGCTGTCTGCACCGACATCGGGCAGGATGGCCTGCTGCAGGGCCCTTCGATTGAGATGTACCAGTCCATCCGCCGGAAAGTGCCTGGTCTTCAGGTAGTTGCGAGCGGGGGCGTGTCGGGTATGGCAGATGTGGAGCGCCTGGAAAAGCTGCACCTTTCGGGGGTGATCATTGGCAAAGCCCTGTACGAAGGCCATATCACGCTTTCCGAACTGCGCGACTTTATCGGGGGAAAACGAAGCGATGGATAAGAGAATTGGGAAAATTGGGAGAAGGGAGCTATTTTGGAGGAACTTAATTCGCCTGCTATGGTGAAACGTCTTATATATACCTTGCTGCTGGTGCTGCCGCTGCTTTCGCAGGCACAGGATCAGTCTGTACGTCATTTTCTGGACATCTGCCGTTTTTCAGATCCCAACAGCGGAGATCCGATTCTTCAGATATACGTAGCTGTGGCGGGAAACTCGATTACCTTCCGGCGGGAAGACGACAGCATGTTTCAGGCCTGTGTGAATATAGCCCTTTCGCTGCGCAGAGTTCGCGACATAGATACGGTCGAGGTGGATTCGGACATTTACAACCTCACCCTCTCCAAAGACCAGCGGCCCAAAGACACGACACTTGCCTCGCGCAACCGGGCAAACCTGCTCAATGTGCAGCAGTTGCGGCTGGAGCCGGGGCATTATCTGCTTCAGGCCGTCGCTACCGACAGCCAGGCACCTTATCTCAGCCGCAGCATTGCCGTGCAGGAGTTTGAAGTTGAAAAACTCGATGCGGGTGCCTTCGCTTTCAGCGATTTCAAATGGGTGGCAGGTACCTTTCCGGGCCGCCGGGGGTTCAAGCGCGACGACATGATCCCGCTGGTGAGCAATTCTACCTTTGTCAATGAAGACTCTATGGTGTTTTACCAGGAAATCTACAACACCGATCAGGTACTTCAGGAAAACTATCTCATCCGCAGCGTCATTTACCAGGGAGAAAACCGCCTCTGGAACTACGAAACAAAAGGTCAGGCCCGCGCACCCGGCAAAGTGAATGCCTACCGCGAAAATATTTACATCGGTAACCTCAGTTCCAATATCTATTATCTCCAGGTCGAACTGATCAACAACAAAAACCGCCCTGTGAGGACCTACCGGCAGAAGTTTTATGTCTATAACTCGCGCAAAGAGCCTGAATTTGAGATGAGTCCGCTGGCAGGCAACCGCGAAACGGACATTTTTAATGCCTACACCGAGGCAGAACTCGATTACTACCTCAAAACCCTCGGTCCCCGCACCACGGAGCAGGAGCGCAACTTCACCCGCGCCCTCAATACTTACGAGCAGAAAAAGAACTTTCTCTATAGCTTTTTTGAAAAACGCCGCGAAAATGCCTCACAGGAGGTGCTTGCACTCTGGAGAGGGCATCTTGCAGCGCTGGACTATGTAAACCAGCACTTTCAGTCGGCTTTTCGCCAGGGCTGGCAGACAGACCGGGGCCGCGTATTCCTCAGCTATGGTATTCCCAACGATGTGGAGCGTTTCCCTGCCGAAAAAAACCTCTCTCCCTACGAGATATGGAGATACAACCGCCTGGGATCGCAGACCAATGTGGCCTTTATCTTCTTCGATCCCGACCTCGCGACCAATGAATATCCCCTGCTGCATTCGACCAAATATGGCGAGCTGAATAATCCCTTCTGGAAAACCCAACTGAGCAACAGCGGACGGCCCGGCGGTGGCATTGACCCTGAGGAAGAGGATAATATCGACTTAGACTCCAAGCTGAACATTGATGACTGAACAGCCGGACAGGCGGCAGCGCATCCTGGCATCGCTCGTCTGGGGGATTCTCTACACGCTGAGTCTCATGCCGATGTGGCTGTGGTACCGCATCAGCGATTTCCTGTTTTTACTGGTGTACTATGTGATCCGCTACCGCAAGGAAGTGGTGAGGAAAAACCTTGAAGGCGTTTTTCCGGACAAATCGCCCGCCGAAATCCGCCACCTGATGTGGAAGTTTTACCGCCACCTCTGCGACCTTCCGGTCGAGCTGATCAAGGATTTCAGCATGAGCGATGCCGAGATGCTGCGGCGGGTAGCTATCGTCAATCCGGAGGTAGGGGAGGAGGCCATTGCCGCGCAGCGGGGTACCCTTTTGCTGGCTTCGCACTGCAACAATTTCGAATGGCTCTACAGCCGCCTGCTGATCTACAACGAGCAGCGGGTCGAAGGCTGG
>RDXT01000288.1 GCA_004292985.1 Bacteroidota bacterium | reverse complement strand
CTTTGGTCTGATCTTCTGTCGTACCCGAAATGAAACCCGCGACCTGGCCGAACAGCTCGGACGCGATGGATACCGCTCCGATGCCCTGCATGGCGATCTTTCCCAGAAAGACCGCGACCGGGTCATGGATAGCTTCCGCCGCCGCGAACTTCAGCTGCTCATCGCTACTGACGTTGCTGCAAGGGGTATTGATGTCAGCGACATCTCTCACGTGATCCACTTTGGCCTGCCCGATGACATGGAGGTGTACACCCACAGAAGTGGACGCACCGGACGTGCAGGCAAGTCAGGTATGTCTATCAGCATCATCTCTCCCCGCGATACAGGACGTATGCAGCAACTGGGAAGGATGATCCGTGCCGAGATGATCCGCACACAGATCCCCAACGGTAAGGAAATCTGCACCCAGCAGATCAACAACTGGGTAGAGGAGCTGAAAGGAACCGAGCCTGCCGAAGCGCAACTCGATGCCCTGCTGCCCACCTTGTATGAAGAACTCGCAGACCTGAGCAAAGAAGACATTATCCGTCGTCTGGCGGGTCGTGATCTCTCCCGCTTCCTCACTGCCTATGCGCAGGCACCTGATCTCAACATCCCCGAACACCGCAGCGCCCGGAACACCAGCTTCCGCGAGCGGGAAGGGAATGTGCGTGACAGAGGCTCCCGCGACAGAGTGGAAAGAGGCGACCGCAGCGATGGTCTGATGAAACGCCTCTTTATCAGCGTAGGTGAAATGGATGGGATGGGCAAAGGAGATATCCTGGGCCTGATCACCCGCACTGCCGGTATCCCCGGTGCTGCGATCGGCAAAATCGAACTGGGTCACTCCTTTTCCTTTGTCGGTATTTCCGAAGACGCTGTACCTGTGGTAAAATCTGCGTTCTTGGATACCCGCCACAATGGCCGCTCGATTCGCATAGACGATGCCTCGCCATCGCAGCGGATCCGCACGGCTCCGGTAGCCGAGTACGCAGGCGGCGATTCCCGCCGTCCAAGGAAAAAGTATTGATCTGACACAGATCATGATATGCGCAGGGCGATCCGATGGGTCGCCCTGTTGCTTTTGTAGGGGCGGCCGGCAGGCCGCCCGGAGAGATACGTCACCCTATAAAAGGGACATCATTTCCTGATTTGATATATTTGCATAAAAAGAACAACACCCATGCGTGCAAATATTGTGCTCGACACCCAGTTGATGGATAAAGCCTTGAAAATGAGCGGCCTGAATACAAAACAGGAAGTTGTAGAAGAGGCTTTGAAACTATATGTTCAGATGCTGAGTCAAAAAGCCCTGCACGACCTGAAAGGGAAGCTTACCTGGGAAGGGGATTTGAACGATTTAAGAATGAATCCATAAGAATCGTTACTCACAAAAAAAGCTGCCTGCAGCACATAGCCACAGGCAGCTTATGTTATTAATAATCAATCTGTTATGCCTCAATCGCAGGAGGCAGCAGCTTATACATAACCGGCGTAACCAGACGGGAGAGCAGCGTAGAGCTGATCAGACCGCCGATCAAAACCAGCGCCAGCGGCGAATACAGCGGGCTGTACTCGATTACCAGCGGGATCAGACCCCCGATGGCTGTGAGGGACGTGAGCACAATCGGCACAAAGCGAACCTCGCCCGCTTCGCGGATGGCCTCTTCCAGCGGCATCCCCTGCTCACGGAGCTGGTTGGTAAAGTCCACCAGCAAAATCGAGTTTTTGACCTCGATTCCCACCAGTGCAATCAGGCCGATCACTGCGGTGAAAGAGAAGGTTTCACCCGTAACCCAGAGCATCAGAATGGCGCCGATGACCCCCAGCGGAATCACCGAAAGCACAATCAGCGTACTCTTAAACGTCTTAAATTCCAGCACCAGGATACCGATAAACCCGAAAGCGGTAATCAGAATAATGGTTCCCAGACCTCCAAAACTCCTTTCGCGGCTCTCCACTTCACCGGCGATTACGTAGCGGCTGCCTTGCGGAAAGTCGAAACGGGCCAGTTTTTGCTCGATTTGTGCATTTACCTCCGAGGTCAGATAGCCACTTTTGGAATAGGCAGAAATCGTGGTGTAACGCTCCCGGTCGTAGTGGCGGATCTGGTTGGGCGAAGACTCAAATGTGATGTCTGCCACCTGACGCAGGGGTAGGGGGGTGCCATTTACATTGCTGACATAGAGGCGGTTAAATACCTCTGTGCCTGCTCCGGCTTCTTCATGCGAGAGGCTCACATTGATCGGAAACTCGTCGCCGTTTCCTTCGCGGAATTTCCCGATCTCCAGTCCGGCGATGCCCAGGCGAATGGTCCTGTCAATTTCGCTCGAAAGTACCCCGCTCAGACCTGCTTTGTCTTTGTTTACGGCGACTTTCAGGTCGGTTGGCTGGCTGCGGAGGGGGTTGTCCACATAAATGGTGCCTTCAGTCTCCGCGACCATTTGCTCGATTTCAAAAGAAAGCTTGCGCAGCGTGTCGAGGTCCTCGCTGAAGATGCGGTACACCAGCGGCGCTTCGACCGGAGGGCCTTGCTCGAAGTCTTTTACAGAAATGACCGCATTGGGGTATTGCCGGAACTCTGCCCGCAACTCATCAATAAACGCAACCTTTTCACCCGTTTCTTCACTGTAGAGCTGCACAAAAATCTGTCCGTAGTTTTCGGTTTCATTTTGCTGAAACACATTGTAGTAGATGCGCGGATTACCTTTTCCGACGTTAGAGGCATAGCTGCGGATTTCTTTTTTCTCTGCAAGCGCGGCTTCCACTTCACGCACGATCCGGTTGGTCTCCTCGATGTTGCTGCCCGCGGGTGTTTCGATATTGATGACAAACATAGGCTTGTCGGAACGGGGAAAGAGACTGAATCCTACCGAAGGAATCAGGGTCAGGCATGCGCCAAAGATGAGAAAGGAAATGACCAGCGTAATCACCGGGCGGGTGAGTGCGCGGTCGAGCAGACGGCTGTAGGTGCCGGAGATCAGGCGCTTGAGGGCGCGGAGGAAAATATTGCCTTCGCCCTGGTGCTCCTTCAGCAGGCGGCTGGAGAGGAAGGGCACAATTGTGAGCGACACGACCATCGAGGCCAGTACGGTCGTAATCACTGCCATCGGCAGGCTGCGGATAAAGTCGCCGGAGGCTTCAGGCAAAAAGGCCAGGGGCAGAAAGGCAAAAATCAGGGTCGCTGTGCAGCCTACCACCGCCAGTCCGATCTGTTTGGTGGCGTTGATCGCGGCGTCGCGGCGGGACTGGCCCTCGCGGAGGTATCGCTCGATGTTTTCGACCACCACAATGCTGTCGTCCACCAGGATACCCAGCGCCACAATCATGCCCACAATCGAAAGCTGGTTGATGGTATAGCCGAGTAAATTGAGCAGGGTCAGACCAATGGCGAGCGAAAGCGGAATGGATATCATCACCACCACCGAAGCACGCTGCCCCAGCGGGAGTAAGGTAATGAGTACCAGCAGGATAGCGATGGTAAAGTCTTTGGCAAAACGGTTCAGCCGCCGCGACACACTTTCTCCCTGGTCAAATACGGTGATAAAATCCATATTGGAGGGAAGGCCTTTTTTGAAGGACTCCACCACCGGAAGCACCACCTCGCGTGCCTGTGTGATGTTTTCATCGGGTTTCAGGCTCGCCGTTACAAACACAGCCCGGTGGCCGTTGATCCGGGTGATGTACTTCTGGTCCACATAGTCCATCCGGATATCGGCGATATCGCGGAGGTAAATGACCTGCAAACCTGTGGAGGCCACGATGGTGTTTTTTACCTCCTCTACCGACTCATAACTTCCGGTGGTTTTTACGTTAAACTTTTTGGTGCCTGCATCTATACTGCCGCCGGGGATGTTCACATTTTCGCTCTGGAGCGCGCCCAGCACCCGCGAAACCGGAATCCGGGCCTGGGCCATCTTGTCTAAGTTCAGCTCGATGCGCAGTTCCCGCTCCGGAAACCCCTGCGCTTCCACATTTTTGAGGCTCCGGATTTTCTCTAATTGCTCTCCCAATTGCTCGGCCTGCTCTTCCAGCCGGGAATAAGGCGCATTTTCACTCACCAATGCAAACTGGAAAATATTAACATCACTGGGCGAAAAGGGATTAATTTCCAGCTTGTACAGGTCCTCCGGAAGTTCGCTCCGCAGAGCATTGATCTCGCGCAGCACCTCCTGGTATTTGTCATCCGCATCGCTTTCGTATTTAAACTCTACCCGAAACAGCGCCAGACCATCCGATACGTTCGTAATAATCTTGTCAATGTCTTCAAGCTCGCTCAGGCGTTTCTCGATGGGGTCCACCACCAGTTCTTCCACATCTGCCGGACTCGCTCCCGGATAAATGGCGACCACCGCAAAGATCGGCGCTTCGAAGTTGGGGTCTTCTCCACGGGGCATATTCAGCAGAGAGAAAATACCCAGCGACAACACTCCCAGGAAAACCACCAGAGTAAACTGATAGTTTTTGACGGAAAATTCAGAAATTCTCATCGTGTAATAGGTTGGGAGTTAAGGTTTTACCAGAATTTCGCTGCCGTCGGTCAGATAGGCCGAGCCGGATGTAATCACACTTTGTACCCCGCTTAATCCCTCATAAATCAGGGCTTCATTGTTCTGGATAAAAGACACTTTCACCGGGCGGCGCAGGGCCTTATCTCCTTCAGCCACAAATACATAGGCATCAGAACCATTCCCTTCGATAATCGCATCCACAGGCACGGAATAGAGGTCTTGCTTACCACTGGGGCTAATGCTGAGGGTAGCGAAAAGCCCTGCTGCGAAGGGTTTGCCTGCCGGACTCAGTTTCAGTTCCACCTGATACAGGCCCGACATCGGATCGGCACCCTGCGAGAGGTTGGATACTTTGGCCTGAAAGGTCGTGCCCGGAAAAGCATCGAGGCTTATGGTCGCCGGATCGCCTTCGCGCAGGCGTGCCCAGTCTTTGTCGGCCAGGCCTGCCCGCACCACCCAGTCGGAGGGGCCTGCTGCGCTGAGGAAAAACACCGGGGTGCCGGGGCCTGTAATTTCGCCCTCGTTCATCAGCTTGCGCAGGATAATGCCATCGCGAGGCGCCCGGATCTCCGAAAATCCCTGATTATATTGGGCAATGGTCTGCGACTGTCGGGCCACATTGAGCGCAGTAGTTGCATTTTGGACCTGCTCCAGCGTCGCTACAGAGTCGCGGTAGAGGTTGCTCACCCGTTCGAGGTCGCGCTCTGACTTTTTCACCCCTTCGCTGGCCTGGCTCACCTGGGCGTTGATTTCGGTGAGGTTGAGCGCTGCCAGGAGCTGGCCTTTGCGCACGCGGTCGCCTTCTTTTACATACAGGCGCTGAATCACGCCGCCGGTTTTGAAAGAAAGACGCGCTTCTTCATCAGAAGCAACGAGCCCCGAGGCGATGATCGGCGCAGCGATGCTCTGGCGGGTTACAGGGGCTGTTTTTACAGCAATGCGGCTGTTGTCGCTTTCCTGCTCTCCGGCAGGGGCTTCTTTCTGGCCACAGGCCGCAAGCAGCAGAAGGACAAAAAAGGGTAGGTATTTCATCTGTCAAGTATTGGAGTGTTGGCGGTGAGGAGATTAACGGAACTGATACCCGGCATTGGCGCGTTCGAGTTCGGCGTGCTGTATCCAGAGGGTAAATCGGGAAATGGACTGCTGGAGAAGCGATTGCGTGAGGGTCGTCTGGGCATCGAGCAGCTCGATATAAGAGACCTGGCTCTCGCGGTAGCGCTTTTGCATGTCGCTGAGGTAACGGCGGTTGGCGGCTACTTCGCTTTCGTTGCTCTGATAGATGGCGTAGGCTGAGTTCAGGCTGTTGTTCAGCGTGGCAATCTGGAGCGAAAGCTGATCCTGCACATAGTCGAACTGCTTCTGGGTCGCGTCGAGGTCGAGCTGTGTCTGCTGGATTTTATACTTGTTGCGCATACCCGAAAACAGGTTCCATTCCAGCGAAAGGCCCGCGAGATAGTACATCGAAGGGCCATCGAAGGCGAAGTTAAAGCCCTGCGAACCGAGGTCCACGAAGGTATTGACCTTAGGAAGGATATAGGCTTTGTTTAATTGCAGACTTAATCCCTGGAGGTCCTGTGAGCTGCGGATCTGGGCCAGCTCTTCGCGCTGCTCCGGTGTGCCAGGGTCGAGCACCCTTGCCGGAAGCTGATCGAGGCTGCTATCGGGCAGAATGGCCGTGTCGAGGGGGCGGTTGAGCAGGAAATTGACATAGGCGGCGGCGTTGCGGCGGTTGTTTTCAGCTTCGCTGATCTGGGCTTCGAGCTTGCTCAG
>RDXT01000175.1 GCA_004292985.1 Bacteroidota bacterium | reverse complement strand
ACCGAAGTGATGGAGCAGAGCGAACCGAGGAAAAAGGAGCCGAATACCCAGTACGGAATCTGGCCATGTGCCTGTTTCAGGTAGGGAATCTGCTGGAAGGCAAAGAGAGAAACGTTTGCCAGTGTAATGCCGAGTCCGGTGAAAAAACTCTGTGTCAGGAAGCCCGTCGGTTGCTGCGAGGCGGGCAGTTTGTCGGCAATAAAAGCCCGGTAAGGCTCCATTGCGGTGTTGTTGGCGGCATCGAGGATCCAGAGCAGGCCCGCAGCCATCCAGAGAGAACTGCTGAAGGGATATATAAAGAGACAGAGGCTGCAAAACAGGGCGCCGATGAAAAAATAAGGCTTACGACGACCCCAGCGCGGATGCCAGGTTTTGTCACTTAATGCCCCGATGATCGGCTGAATCAGCAGACCTGTCATCGGTCCGGCCAGGTTTAAGAGTGGTAATTCATCCGGGCGCGCGCCCAGGAAGTCATAAATCGGATTGATTGCACTTTGCTGGAGTCCGAAACTATACTGAATACCAAAAAATCCCACATTCATGTTGATGATCTGTGAGAAAGACAGACGGGGTTTACTCAGAGACATTTGGAGTAGTCAGTTAAATGAAGAGTAGTATTCCAAATGTAAGAAGAAAAAAAGGTAACTTCACCGCCTGATCACTCATTACCCCGCACGAAATCTTGCATGAGCTACCCACGCATTAACAATATTGTCGGCTGGATCGTATTTGGCATCGCGCTGATCACCTATGGTCTGACGATGTCGCCCACAGCCAGCTTCTGGGATTGCGGCGAGTTTATCGCCTGTGCCAATGAACTGGAGGTTACCCACCCGCCCGGAGCGCCGCTGTTTTTGTTGCTGGGGCGCATATTTGCGATGTTTTCTATGGGTGATCCGCTGAAGGTAGCCTTTATGGTGAACCTCATCAGTGTGCTTTCGGGGGCATTTACGGCCCTCTTCACCTGCTGGGCGACCGCCATGCTGGCCCGCAAGGGCCTGGATCGCGCAGGGACAGAGGAATCTGTCGCTACGATCCTCAGCCAGGCGGCAGGGGTGGTGGCGGGTCTGGCCTGTACCTTTGCCGACTCGGTGTGGTTTAATGCAGTGGAGGCTGAAGTATATGGATTAAGTTCCTTTTTTACGGCCATTGTGGTATGGCTGATCCTGAAATGGGAAGCCCGCGCCGACGAACCCGGCAACGAACGCTGGATTGTGCTCATCGCCTACCTGATGGGCCTTTCGATCGGGGTGCACCTGCTCAACCTGCTCACGATCCCGGCGCTGGCTCTGGTCTATTACTACCGCCGTTTTACCTTCTCCTGGCCGGGCCTGCTGGCTGCGATGGGGATAGCCGTGGCGGTACTCTTTTTTGTGCAGTATGGCATTATTCAATATACCTTCAGCATCGCCTGGTCTTTCGAGAAGTTTTTCACGGGTACCCTTACCCGCGCGGGCAGTGGTGCCAGTGGTCTGGGCCTGCCTTTCGGTACAGGCGCTGCGATATTTGCCCTGCTGCTGATCGGCACGACCGCCGGACTGATCTGGTACAGCATCCGCCGTCGCCTGACGGGCCTCAATACCGCCATGATGGCCTTTCTGG
>RDXT01000174.1 GCA_004292985.1 Bacteroidota bacterium | reverse complement strand
GGTAGTTGATCTGGCTGATCATGAGCGAATAGAGGCTGCTGAGGTAATTGCTCTGGGCGTTTTTCCATGCAGCATCATCGTTGAGGTAATCGCTGAGCGAAGCCGCACCCTTTTCATACTGGAAGGCCGTCACCTCCAGCAGATTTTCGGTCAGGGCCAGGTTCTCTTTATTCCCGAGATAGGTCGTATAGGCCGAACTGACGGAAGCTCGTGCATTTTCATAGCGGAGTTTCAGATTTTCCTGCGTAAGTGCCTGGGTATAAAGATCATTCTGCAAGTTCAGTCGCTCTTCGGCGATCAGGCTCTGGCGTTTAAATCCATTAAAAATGGGCAGATTCAGCGACAGGCCCGCGTAGGAATATCCATTCCAGCTTGTAAAAGCGCTGCCCAATGTATTGCTCTGCGACTGTGTTCCCACTTTGGCAATGGCAGTAATTACGGGCAAAAAGGTAGCTTTTTTCACATCCAAACTGATTTCTCCCAGCCGGATCTGCTGATCTGCCATCCGGGATTCGGTCAGCACAGATACATCGAGGGTGTCAGAGGGGCTAAGCCGGGCGAATGACGCATAGTCTATGCTGTCTCCAATCTCCAGAGGGGTTTCTATGGGCATTCCCATCGCATTTTTCAGCGTATTCAGGGCCAGTTGCTGCCGCACGGCTACATCTTCCAACTGGTAACGGGTGTTGTTGATGCTCGCCTGCACACGGTCATAGTCACGCTGCAAGGCGACGCCCAGCCGCACCTGGGCGGAGAGCACCTTCAGCAGTTCCTCATTTTTTGCCTGGTTGTTACGCAGGATTTTTTCCTGCTCGCGGTAGGTAAGGGCCTGAAAATAGGCTACTGCGGTGTTGTACGCCACATTTTCCTGGCTTTGCTCCGCTTGCAGCTCCGTAATAGCTATATAAGGTTTTGCCGCCTGGATGCCCAGGAGTTTGGAGCGGTCAAAAACTGTCTGGCTTAGGTCCACCGATGCGGTCGTATTGTACTGGGTTCCCAGTTGCACGGGCGTTTCGGTAGGGCCAAAAATCCCTGCGGGAATAAGGGTGGTCTGTAACTGGAAGTTGTCAATAAAGGTAGCCGAAGACCCCACCTGGGGCAGATAGCCAGCCAGTGCCTGGCGCGACTGTTCGTGTGCGGATGCCACCTGGTTGCGGCTTAGGGCCAGGGAAGGATTCTGCTCCAGCGCATAAGACACACTTTGCGACAACGTAAAAACCTGCTGTGCCCATACCCCACCGCAAAAGGCAAGTCCGCACAGCATCAGGATGGATTTTTTCATAGGGTTTGCCTAAACATTCACGGCAAACTTCCCCTGCGAGGCCGCAGATTAAAAGCGATATTCCGGCGGATTGAACAAAGTGGGAGCTGAAGTGGACAGGGCTAACTTATTTTCAGCCTCGTTCCACCCATTGCAAAAATGCGCTCACCTTCAGCCGGCTCACCACGGGCGTTGTCTCAGGCATTGCCTTTAATTTAACAGCCACTTTGCGGTGAAAATACGGCTCGATCTCCACGATGGCCTGACGGTTTACAATCATCTGCCGGTTGATACGGAAAAACTGACTGGGGTCAAGCTGGGCCTCGATCTCGTCTATGGTT
>RDXT01000173.1 GCA_004292985.1 Bacteroidota bacterium | reverse complement strand
TGCAGGGCCTCCTGTCCGTTGCCTGCCATGTGAATTGTGTAGCCTTCGATTTCCAGAATCCGGCGGATCAGTTTCTGATTCACAGGGTTGTCCTCCGCAACCAGGAGGCGGAGCGGATACAGCTCTGAGAGGGGTTGCTCTTTGTCTGTTCGCTGCGGGGCAACGGCATCGGGTCTTTTTCCGAGCGAAAGCAGGTGCCGGATATGCTCCTTAAATTTGCTCATAATCAGGGGTTTATGGAGATAATCCCCTTCGGCTCCGATCACCTGCGGTGTCAGCAGCACATGTCCATGCGGCTGTAGCAGGAGCAGCGGCAGTTTATGATCCTTTGTCCGGGCCAGTATAGAGGCCCATAGCGCGGCAGGGTCGGCGGCTGTGGTCAGCAGGCGCGCATCGAAGATCGCCAGGTCAGGTATGGGAAGCGCTGCGCTTTGTGCCAGCAGGGTCTCCGGACTGTCAAAAACCTGCAATTCCGGCTCCCAGAAGCGGAGACTCCGCCCGATCCAGGCCGCCATCTGCGGATTGCCTTCGAGCAGCCACAGGCGTTTTTGGGTAGGGCATGCCACGCGGGGATCGGTACCGGAGGGAGCGGAGCGTGTGCGGATAAAAAAGGTAAACTCGCTGCCTTTTCCGGCTTCGCTTTGCAGCGAAATCTGCCCGCCCATGAGCTCGCTGAGGCGGCGGCAGATCGAAAGGCCCAGGCCTGTGCCTCCGTAGCGGCGGGTGGTCGAGGCATCGGCCTGCGTGAAAGACTCGAAAAGCTGCGCAGCCTGCTCCGGCGAAATACCGATACCGCTGTCTTTTACCGCAAAATATAGCGCTCCTTCGCCGTTTTCAGCCCAGGGCTCCCGCATATACACCCGCATGGACACACAACCTTCGGCAGTAAATTTTATGGCATTGCTGACGAGGTTGATCAGAATCTGCTGCACACGCACAGTGTCGCCATAGATATGCTCCGGCACTTCCGGCCCGATGTCGTAGATCAGGTCGAGCGACTTTTCGGCAGCTCTGCCGCCAAACATCTGCACCACCCCCTCCACACATTCTGTCAGCGAAAAAGGCTCCGACTCGATGATCAGTTTGCCCGATTCGATCTTGGAGAAATCGAGGATGTCATTGATAATGGCCAGCAGGGCCTTGCTGCTGCTGCGGATGGTGTCGAGATAGTCGTGCTGCTCTTCGGAGAGCGGAGTGGCAGCCAGCAGGTCGAGCATGCCGATGACACCATTCATCGGGGTGCGGATTTCATGGCTCATATTGGCCAGGAAGATGCTTTTGGCATCAGAAGCTTTGCGGGCCTCCTCGCTCATTTGTAACAGGTCGTCGGTGCGCCGGGCCACCAGGATTTCGAGGTATTCTTTTTGCTTTTTCAGGCGGTAAGAAACGAGCCTTACAATCAGATACACCAGCAAAACTGCCGCAACGCCATACAGTATGAAAGCCCAGGGCCGGAGATACCAGACCGGGCGAATCACGATTTTGCGGGATAAGACTTCGCTCCAGGCATATCCGGATCCTAGGCGGGCACGCACCTGAAGGGTATAGACCCCGGCAGGCAGAGGCCCCGTGTCCCACTCTGCTGACTCTGTGGTAGCAGACC
>RDXT01000172.1 GCA_004292985.1 Bacteroidota bacterium | reverse complement strand
GACAGTCTAAGTGCAGGGTGCTGCCATATTTAATGATGCGCAGGTTGTGCAGGTCAATCCAGTTGCTGCGACGGGCAGCCTGGAGCTGGGTAACAAGCGAATCGAGCAGGGCCTCGTCGGCCTCGTCCATAATGCCCGCCAGCGATCCCCGTACAATTTTATACCCCGTGAACATAATCAGGAAGGCAAACAGAAAAGCCACGGCGCTGTCTATCCAGGCCAGATGGGTAACATAGAGCAGAACCAGCCCCGCAATAATGCCGAGGGTAGAGTACGTGTCTGATTGTAAGTGCTTTCCACTGGCAGTGAGGGCAAGTGAATTATTTTTTTTACCCATTCTCACCGCCAGAAAACCCAGCACATAATTGATAACCGCTGTGACCGACACCAGCAGAATGCCCGTATCCAATTGGCCGAGCGTATGCGGGTGGCGCAGGTTATTAATGGCCTCATAAATAATGATCAGTCCCGCGACCGAGATCAGCGTTCCTTCGATGGCTGCCGACACAAACTCCACCTTGCCATGCCCATAGGGGTGGTTTCGGTCTTTGGGCTGCGCGGACAGATAGAGGCTATACAGCCCCACAAAACCGCTGATCACATTAATGGTGCTTTCGAGGGCATCGGTCAGGATGGCCACCGACTGCGTGAGGTACCAGGCAACCACTTTCAGCACAAACAGCACTACGCTTGTCAGGGCTATGATCTGCTGAAAACGAAAATTCTGGTTGGCTGGGTTCATAGCTTGGGTTAATGTCCGCCGCCGCTCATGACCATTTCATCATCGGCAGGCTTCCTGGTTTTGATCAGCAGGGTTGCTGCGCTGGCGATCAGCAGCAGTACGCCACCAAAGGTAATCGCTTTGCCGGGATCATTGTCGAGAAAATGGCTGAGCACATAGCCGAAGGTAGTCGTTTGCAGGATCATGGGAATCACAATCATCATATTGATAATGCCCATATAGACCCCGTAGCGCTCTTTGGGGATATCGCTGACCACCATCAGGTAGGGAATGCCCATCATACTCGCCCAGGCGATGCCAAATCCGGTCATCGGAGCGAAGAGCAGGAATTTGTTTTCGATCATGGGGAAAATCAGCAGACCGATGCCCGCCAGCAGCAGACAGGCCGTGTGTACCGCCTTGGGGCTGTATTTTTTAGCCAGCCAGACCAGTCCGAAAGCAGAGAGGAAGGTAACCACATTGTACCAGCCATTGACCAGACCGGCCCATCCGACCGCCTCTTCATAGAGCTGGGGATTGCTGGCCGGAGTGGCTTGCCAGACTGACTGGGCGATGCTTTTGGCTGCATTTTGCCAGTAGCAAAAGAGGGCATACCATTGAAAAAGATAGACCAGCGCCAGTTGCCACATCACGCGGGGCATATCCCGGATAGCGTGAAAAATTTCGGTAAAGGGGGTTAATACATTGAGCTTCTGTGCCCGGAGTGCAGCCAGTTCTTCATCTGTGGGGGGAATTTCGGGGGTTTTGGCCAGCGACCAGAGCACCGAAGTGATGGAGCAGAGCGAACCGAGGAAAAAGGAGCCGAATACCCAGTACGGAATCTGGCCATGTGCCTGTTTCAGGTAGGGAATCTGCTGGAAG
>RDXT01000287.1 GCA_004292985.1 Bacteroidota bacterium | reverse complement strand
GCTACGTGAAAACTGTTCCCTGTTCCCTGAACCTTGTCCCCTGTTCTCTGATAACATTTTCTCTCCTCCGAAGTTCTCTTATCTCACCATTTCCCCTATGTCCCTCCGCCAGCGGATCGAGCGCCTCACCGAAGGCCTGTGTACAGGTTTATACGAACGCGAAGAAGCCATGAAACTCTCTCTGCTCAGTGCGGTAGCGGGTGAAAGCATCTTCCTGCTGGGGCCTCCCGGTGTAGGTAAAAGCCTGATCGCCAGGCGATTGAAGTATGCCTTTCGCGATGGCACTTCCTTCGAATACCTGATGAGCCGATTCAGCACCCCTGATGAGATATTTGGCCCGGTATCCATTAAAAAGCTGAAGGAAGAGGACAAATACGAGCGGCTGACGGAAAAGTATTTACCCGGGGCCAATATTGTATTTCTCGACGAAATCTGGAAAGCAGGCCCCGCCATTCAAAATGCCCTGCTGACCATTCTGAATGAAAAAGTCTATCGCAACGGAGAGCAGGAAGTACAGGTGGACATCAAAGGGATCATTGCAGCGTCAAATGAACTCCCTCCTTCCCAGGAAAGTTTTTTGCCACTCTGGGACCGCTTCCTGATCCGCTGCCAGATTGAGGGCGTACGCGACCAGCGCAATTTCCTGCGGCTGATCACCGATACCCAGGATGTGTACGAGGACACGATTGCGCCCGAGCTTAAAATTACCCATGCCGAACTGCAAGCCTGGAGCCGGGAAATAGACCAGGTAGCGATGCCGCCCGAGGTGCTGAATACCCTCCAGGTGATCCGCGCCAAACTGGAAGACAACAGCCGCAATCCCCAGCGGGAAAATGAACCTTTTCAGGTATATGACCGCCGCTGGAAAAAAATCGTACGCCTGCTCCGCACCTCCGCCTTCCTCAATGGCCGCACCCAGACCGATCTGATGGATTGTTTTCTGGCCATTCCCTGCCTGTGGAGCCGTCCTTCGCAGGTCGAAGAGGTGCGCGAGATCGTGAGCGAAACCATCCGCAAGCATGGTTACTCCATCGCCATTAACCTCGGCATGCTGCGGCGGGAAGTCGAAGACTTTGAAAAAGAAGTGAGCGAGGAGACCCGCATCCGCCGCATCATCGCCGAAGACCGCCTGGAGCCTGTAAAACAGGAGTACTACCAGTTTATGCAGGGCGAAAAGCAGTTTCAGGGCGAATTGATCAAAATCGAAGAGTTCAACCGGCTCGACACCCAGGAACTTCAGGTCATAAATATTTACGACGAAGAGCAGGTCCTGCGCCACCGCCTCAAGGCCCGCAAAAGCCAGCGCGAGCACGCCGTGGAGATTGTCTATAATGCGGTGGAATTTACCTGCCCCCTGCGCACACACAAGGCTGAGCGGACAGAGGTGATCCTCAAAAAGCCGCATCCGCTGGTGGCCCGGCACTGGGATGAAAAAGTAGCGCAGCTACAGGAATACATTCGCCAGCAACAGCAGCGCCTCAGTGCAGAGCTGCCCGAAGAACTGGGGCATCCGGATCATTTGTTTACCGACCCTCGTCTGGCAAAAATCGTGCGTGCCAACCAGGAGGAGGTTGCCGTTTCGCTGCATCAGTTATTGCTGCGCATCGAAAAGGCGCAATACGCCTACGCAAGTATTTGATCCGTTCCGCCGTTCCGCCGGACTTCGGCTTTCGCGCGTGGGCCTGCGCGTAGTCCGGCGGTGATACGCTCCGGCCCTTCGGGCCCAGATGCATTAAAATAAAAAACACGCGCATTCCATGCTACAAAGATTCCGGTCCGCTGGACCGGGAGGCTTCGCCAACGTCTGTTAGGGGGCCGCTTCGGGTCGGAGACCACTCGCGAGCGGGGACCACTCGCGAGCGGGTAATAAAAAAATGGATGCACTTCGTGCTACAGACGTTTCGGTCCTCTGGACCGGGCTTCGCCTGGGGGGCCTGATGAATCAGAAACAGTAAGGATAGCGGAGCCTGGTCCAGCGGACCAGTATCTTTGTAGAAAAGGTGCTTTTAAATATGATCTTTCCTCTTTGGCCCGGAGGGCCTGTGTATTTGCCCTTCGGGCAATCATGCACCCAAAAATAAAAACACGCGCATTCCATGCTAAAAAGATTCCGGTCCGCTGGACCGGGCTTCGTTAACATCTGTTAGGAGCCGCTTCGGGTCGGAGACCACTCGCGAGCGGGGAGCAGGACAAAAAACAGAACCCGGCCTTATTTCACCACCGTTTTCTCCATTTCCTCCACCGGATAAAATGCCTCTTCAATCAGAAGCTGCTCCTCGGCGTGGTGGCTCTTGTGAGAACCCGCAGCAGGACTTGGGCTGGGCTTGCGCGCCACACAGGTGATCGGGGCCTCGGTTACCACGCGGTGGATATAACTCCAGGGGCCCATGTTGCGGGGTTCTTCCTGCACCCATACCCAGCTGGCGTTTTCATACTTGCCGATCAGCTCGCGGATCTGCACCTGCGGCAGTGGATACAGCTGTTCCAGACGGAGCACAGCCACATCGCGGCGCTGGTTGTCCTGCTGGTGCTTGAGGAGGTCATAGTAGATTTTGCCGCTGCACACCAGTACCTTTTTCACATCCGCCGGATTTACCCAGCGGTCGTCGATGATTTCCTGGAAGCGGGTGCCGGGACCAAAGTCGTCCAAGCTGCTCACACAGGCAGGGAAGCGCAGGAGTTTTTTCGGTGTAAAAAACACCATCGGAATCCGGAAGTCCCAGGTAAACTGGCGGCGCAGGGCGTGGAAGAAGTTCGCCGGAGTGGTACAGTTGAGCACCTGCATGTTTTTGCGGGCGCAGAGCTCCAGATAGCGCTCGATCCGGGCCGAAGAGTGCTCCGGACCCTGGCCTTCATATCCGTGGGGCAGGTACTGGATCAGGCCGCTCATGCGCTGCCATTTGGTCTCTGCCGCAGAGATATACTGGTCCATCACAATCTGGGAACCATTGGCAAAGTCGCCAAACTGAGCTTCCCAGATCACCATATTGTTGGGGTTGGCTGTCGAGTAGCCATATTCGAAGCCGAGAACACCATATTCAGACAGGAGTGAGTTGTAGGCGACAAAATCTCCCTGTTTTTCGCTGATGTGGTTCAGCGGGAAATAGTTGCGCTCATCGTCAGTGCTCACAATCACCGCGTGGCGGTGGGAAAACGTGCCCCGGCGCACATCCTGGCCGCTGAGGCGGATGTTGATGCCTTCGAGCAGCAGGGTGCCATAGGCCAGCAATTCGCCCAAAGCCCAGTCCAGTTTGTCTTCCTGCACCATTTTCAGCCGCTCTTCGAAGAGCTTCACGATTTTGGGGTGCGCTTTGAAGTCCTCCGGGATCTGATGGATTTTGCGGGCAATGTCCGTCAGCAGTTCACGCTCCTTGCCTGTTTCGGGCGAGAGCACATCGAAGTCTTCGTTCGTTACCCGGCGGATGCCTTCCCAGGTACCCTTGAGGTAGGGGGCAAAGGCAAGTTTCTGCCGCGCCATAGACTCTTCGAGTTCGGACTGGAGCTTCTGGTTAAATTCTTTCTCCAGGGCCTTGGCCATATCGGCCTCGATTTCTGCCGAACTCAGCAGTTTCTTGAGGTAAATTTCCCTCGGATCAGGGTGCTGCTTGATTTTTTCGTACAGCAGCGGCTGCGTGAAGCTCGGCTCGTCTGCCTCGTTGTGGCCGTGGCGGCGGTAGCAGAGAATGTCAATAAACACATCCCGGTTAAAGGTCTGCCGGAATTCCATCGCCATTTCGGTGGCATACACCAGCGCCTCTACATCATCGCCATTTACGTGAAACACAGGTGACTGCGTGACTTTGGCAATGTCGGTGCAATAGGTCGAGGAGCGGGCGTCGATAAAGTTGGTGGTAAATCCGACCTGGTTGTTGATGACCAGGTGAATGGTGCCTCCGGTTTTATAGCCTTCGATCAGCGACATCTGAATCACCTCATACACAATGCCTTGCGCAGCAACAGCGGCATCGCCGTGGATCAGGATTGGGGCTACTTTGTTAAAGTCTCCGCCGTATTTCCGGTCAATTTTGGCGCGGGCGACACCTTCTACCACCGGATCCACCGCTTCGAGGTGCGAAGGGTTGGGCAGCAGGCTGAGGTGTACCCGGTGACCGGCGGTGGTATCCACATCGGAGGAAAAGCCGAGGTGGTATTTTACGTCTCCCTGGAAGATGGAGTTTTCGTACTCTTTACCTTCAAATTCGGAGAAAATCTCGTCGTACTCTTTGTGGAGGATGTTGGCCAGCACATTCAGGCGTCCGCGGTGGGCCATGCCCATCGAAAACTCCCGGATGCCCAGCTCTGCCCCTTTTTCGATCACCGCATCGAGTGCCGGGATCAGGGTTTCTGCGCCTTCGAGAGAGAAACGTTTCTGCCCGACAAATTTTTTGCCCAGGAAACGCTCGAAAATGACGGCCTCATTCAGCTTGCCCAGGATGCGTTTTTTTCGCTCGATGGAAAAGCTGGGGTGGTTGCGCGAGCGCTCCATACGTTCCTGGAGCCACATCACCATCTCCGGTGTGCGCACATATTTGTACTCGACCGCAATGGAGCGGATATAGGTCTCTTCGAGCAGCGCAATGATGTCGCGCAGACGGGCAGGGCCAATGCCCACGTCTGTGCCTGCCTGGAATACCGTATCCAGATCAGCATCGGTCAGCCCGAGGCGCTCTTTCTGGAGCGGGGGCTTGTGCTCACGCCGCTTGCGCACAGGGTTGGTGGCCGCAAAGAGGTGGCCGCGCATCCGGTAGTCGTTGATCAGGTTCAGGACCGCGATCTCCTTGGAAGCGGTGTTCTCAGATACGGGTGACAGCGCCCGCGAAGTTTCGTTTTTGACGCTTTCTCCCTCACCATAGTGGGCAAGCGCAAACTCAAAACCATCAAAAAAACGCTTCCATTCTGCGGGTACAGAAGCGGGGTCGGCCTGATACGTCTTATATACCTGCTCAAAATAGGCAGGATCGCCGTTGCTCAAAAAAGATAACTGGTCAGACATGGGGGTCCGGGAATTAGACAATGTGCAAAAATAGCAAACAGAATCTTGCTTTCACAGTGAAAAACAGGAGCATACAGAGAAAATCCGCTGACATCATGAAGAATCCAGATGGCTTCTTGTTAACCTTTCGGGCAATGACACATTAACCCATGAGTTCGCAATCTGTAACTAAATACCCCATGTATATGAAACGTGTATTTTATCTCTTATTTCTGTTGTTGCCACTGTCAGGCTTATACGCCCAGTATGACACGGAGTTTCAGCCGGAATACTTTTTCGGATGGCTTCCCAGCCCCCGCGCCGAGGCAATGGGACAGGCCGATGTAGCTGCCGGAAACTCGATCGCCTCTATCTATTACAATCCTGCGGCGATCGGGCAGGTAAAGGGGCTTCAGACGTTTGTTTCTACTGCCGCCCCGCTGTATCTCCTTACAGAAGCTGATTTTTATGATGTGGGCTTCGCTATGAAAGTGCATCCGCTGCTGACAGCTGGTCTGAGTGTGCGGCAGATGAGCCTCGGCGAGACAGATTTCGAAATCCTGCTCGGCGGACAATATTACCCCATCGGCCGCTCCAAAAGCACCAATTATGCCCTTACCCTGGCTTCCGAACCCGTGAAAAATCTGCGCGTGGGAGTAAATGTAAACCTCTTTGACTGGAAATATATTTCAAAAGACGTTTCCCCCAAAACCAACGCCTATCTGCCCCATTTCGATGCAGGGGTGATGTACACCCTCGATGTGCCTGCGGGCTCCGGCGACCCCCACCACCTGACCCTGGCCGCCAGCGTAACCAATCTCAGCGGTGCGCGGATTACGTTTGGCGTGGACTCCTTTGAGACCCAGCAGCAGTTTCCGGCGTTTGCACGCATCGGCGCTGCCTACGCGTTCAGCCGCGAAGTGAGCATTCCCGGCATGAAACCCGGGCCTGTGGATGTGTTGCTACAGGCTGAGTATCAGAACATTCTGAACAGTGAATACAAAACTGCCTTCCGGGCCGGTGCCGAAGTTGTGCTGCTCGATCTGCTTGCTCTGCGCATAGGGGCTTATACCCAGAATGAAAACACCACGAACTCGACCAATAGCTATCCGCGCCATCAGGACTTTACGTTCGGGGGAGGACTGATTTTTCCGCTGAAAGAACTGACAAATGGCAAAATTCCGGCCAAAGCCCGCCTCGATGTGACCATTATGGAGCAAGCACCCTATGTGGATGGCCGCCGCCTGCCCAATTTCCGGAGCTTTGGCCTCACAATGGACTGGGATCTGGTATTA
>RDXT01000286.1 GCA_004292985.1 Bacteroidota bacterium | reverse complement strand
GCTACGATATTGCCTTTGCCGACGCATCAGGAAATGCCCTCGATTTTCAGGTCGAAAAATACGATCCGGTGAGTGGCAATCTGATCGTGTGGGTGCGGATTCCTTCGCTTTCTCCCAATGTGGATACCGAAGTGAAACTCTATTATGGCAATGGTTCCGTAACGGAGAATCCTTCGACCGAGACCACCTTCAGCAGTTGCTACCTGGGTCGCTGGCACATGGATGGCAACCCGGCCCAGCCCGGCGCGCAGCTCACAGACGTGACCCCCAACAACAACAACGCCATTGCCAACGGAGGCATGACTGCTGCCAACAAAGTAGCCGGTATCATCGGCGATGCTACGGAATACGACGGTGTGGACGATTTCTGGAACATTGCAGGCAATATTCAGCCCGGAACCAGCTTTACCCTCGGCTCATGGGTGCGCTCCAACCAGGCAGATGCCAACTATCACGGATTTATCGGCAACCAGGGCGGAGCCGTGAACCAGCGCGCGCCTTCGATGTGGATTTACAACAATACAGCCCTGCATTTTGGATTCGGAAACGGCGCGAACTGGCAGGCAGCCATTTCTCCGGCCAATGTTATCAGCAACAACAACGCCACCTGGAACTACGTGGTCTGGAGCTACGACGGCACTACGTACCGGGTCTATACCGACGGAAACCTCGTTTATACCAGCAATGCATTTGCAGGTTCTGTGCCCTACCCTACCCCTATTTCCTGGCTGGGCAAAGTGGACAATTTCTTCAAAGGCCGGATGGACGAGACCAGCGTAGCTACCTGTGTGCGCTCTCAGGACTGGGTGAAGACCGAGTATTCGAATGTGTCGAATCCGGCAACCTTTTATACCGTGAATCCCGGAGCGCCGACCCTGACAGTGGTCACTCCGGCAGAAAATGCCCTGATTACGGGGACCAATGTTAGCGTTACCTATGCCCGCAGCGGCCTTCAGACAAACGTTACAGGTGTTCGCTTTACCCTCGACGGCGGAACCCCGGTAACGGATACCGACCTCGACGGTGCGATTACCCTGGCAGGCGTGGCCGCAGGCCCGCACACCCTGACAGCTGTGCTGATGAACGGCGGCACCCCGCTCGCCAACGCAGAAGCCACGGATGTGGTCAACTTCAGCACCCAGGCAGCGACCAATGGCTATAGCTTTTACAAAACGCTGACCATTCAGGAAGAATATGTATTCGGCACTGTCAACCACGTGGACTTCCCGGTACTGGTATCGTTGACCGACCCTGACCTGCGCAGCACGGCTTTTGGCGGCGATGTGCAGAACGCCGGTGGCTTTGACATTACCTTCTATGATGCGGCTAATAATCCGCTGTCCTTCCAGGTAGAGAAGTACAATCCGCAGACAGGCGAGTTGATTGCCTGGGTGAAAATCCCTTCGCTTTCGCCGAGTGTGGACACCGACATCAAAATGGCCTACGGCAATACCGCCATTACCAGTGATCCTTCGAGCGAAAATACCTGGAAAAGCTGCTACCTGGGCCGCTGGCACATGAGCGCCAACCCCGGCGCAGCAGGACCTCAGCTCACCGATGTAACCGTTAATACCAACAACGGTACTGCAAACGGAGCCATGACCGTAGCCAACCGCGTGCCCGGCATCATCGGCGACGCCACCAACTTTGACGGTACAGACGATTCGTACAACATTGGCAATATCGTAGCGGGCAATACCTTCACCCTTTCGGCCTGGATCAGCTCCAACCAGACCTCTGGTACCTGGCACGGATTCCTGGGAAATGCACCCGCAGGTGTCGAAACCCGCGCCCCTTCGCTGTGGGTATATGAAACCGGTGGCGGATGGACAGGTCTGCATGGCGGCTTTGGAAATGGTGCAGGATGGGCCGCATGGGCTACCGGACCCAATGTTGTCTCCAACAACGGAACGACCTGGAACTATGTCGCTGCCAGCTTTGATGGCGTGCAGTGGGTGCTGTATGTAAATGGTATTCAGGCGCTTACCTACAATGCCAATAGCCTGCCTACCAATACCCCTATCTCCTGGATCGGCCGGGTGGACAATTTCTTCCGGGGCCGGATGGACGAGGTGAGCGTTTCCAACTGCGTACACAGCGCCGACTGGGTGCGTACCGAATACAACAGCCAGGTATCGCCTGCGACCTTTGTTACCGTGGGCGGCGAGACTTCTTTCCCGGTAGAGCTGCTTTCCTTTACCGCTACGCCTGTGGAGGGAATCGTGGAACTCGACTGGGTAACTGCCACCGAACGCAGCAACGACTACTTTGTGGTCGAGCGTTCGGCAGATGGGGTGCAGTTTACAGACCTTACTTCGGTAGATGGCTCCGGCGACAGCGATGTGCCCCAGTCCTATCAGGCCGAGGATATGGCTCCGCTTTTCGGGCATTCCTGGTACCGCCTGCGCCAGGTGGACTTTAACGGCGCTGCCCATTATTCCGAAAAAGTAGAAGTAACCCTCGCAGATAAACGCCTGCTGGCCAGCCTCTACCCCAACCCCGGCAAGGGCATCGTTCACATCGAAGTGAATGAGCAAATGAGCGCCGGACAGGCTGTGAGCGTCACGATGTACAATTCCTTTGGCCAGAAAGTGATGACCCAAACGGCATGGCCCACCCAGGGCGAAATCCTGATAGATGTTTCCGCTTTGAGCGAAGGTGCTTATTTCGTGGAGGTATCTGTGATGGGCAAACGAAGCATGATTCCGTTTCAGGTGCGGTAAGACAACATAAGGTTGATTTTGAAGGGCGGATTCCGAAAGGGATCCGTCTTTTTTAGCTTTAATATGCATCGGTATGGCTGTTGCGCCATTCGCTCCCAGCCGCTATCTTTGTATTAACCTGAAAACTGTTCCTTGTCCCCTTGCTCCCTGTAAACTGTCCCCTGAACCCTGTTCCCTGTTCCCTGCCCATGGCTGACCTTCTCTCCAAACTGCGCATAATCCCCGAAGACCCGGGGGTGTACCGCTTTCTGGATAAAAAAGGCAAGATCATCTACATCGGCAAGGCCAAAAACCTGCGCAAGCGGGTGGGGAGCTATTTCGCCGGGGGCCGCAAGCACTCCTACCGCATCGAACACATGGTGCGGCATGCCGGGGATGTGGAATATACGGTGGTGCACAGCGAAATCGAGGCGCTGCTGCTGGAAAACAACCTGATCAAAAACCACCAGCCGCGCTATAACATCCTCCTCAAAGACGGCAAGACCTACCCCTATATCTGCATCAAAAACGAGCGTTTCCCGCGCGTATTTAGCACCCGGCAGAAGATCAGCGACGGCTCGGCCTACTATGGCCCCTACCCGAGTGTGGGGGTGATGAACAGTATCCTGAACCTGATCCGGGGTCTGATGCCGCTGCGTACCTGTAATTTCGATCTTTCGGAAAAAAATGTGCAGGCGGGTAAATTTAAACGCTGTCTGGAGTTTCAGATCGGCAACTGCGCCGGACCTTGCGAGGGGCTGTTTCCGGTGGAAGAATACGACAAGGGCATCGAGCAGGTGCGGCATATTCTGAAAGGTAACTTAGGCCCGGTGCTGCGTCAGATCGAAGAGCGGATGAACGACGCAGCGGGCAAATACGAGTTTGAGCGGGCGGAGTTTTTCAAAAACCGCCTTGAGAAAGTGCGCAGCTACCAGCGCAAAACGACGGTTGTATCTGAAAAAATCGGTGATCTGGAGGTAATTACGGTGGCTACCGAAGAAAACCTGAGCGTAGTCAACCACTTTAAGGTGCACAACGGGGCAATTATCCAGACCCATGCCTTCGAATTCCGCCGTTCGCATGAGGAAGAGGATGAAGAGGTGCTTACTGCGGGCCTGGCCCGCCTGATCGGAGAAGGAGAAGACCTTTTCCCGGACATTGTAACCAATATTTCGCTCGATGCGGACCAGATTCCGGGCGGATTTAGCATCGTGGTGCCGCAGATCGGCGACAAACGCCATCTGGTGGATCTTTCATTGAAAAACTGCCACACCCTGCTCAAGGAAAAACTCTACGACCAGACTTTCCGAAAGCGGCGCACGCCCCAGGACGCGATGATGGAAGAGTTGCAGAAGGCCCTGAGCATGAGCGAGCTGCCTGACCACATCGAGTGCTTCGACAACTCCAACTTTCAGGGAAGCAGCCCGGTGGCTTCCTGCGTGGTGTTTAAACAGGGCCGCCCCGCCAAAAAAGACTACCGTCATTTTAACATCAAAACGGTCGAGGGGCCGGATGACTTCGCCTCGATGGAGGAGATTGTGTACCGCCGCTACAAGCGGGTGTTGGACGAAAATCTGCCCCTGCCCAAACTGATTGTGATAGACGGCGGCAAAGGCCAGCTTTCGAGTGCGGCAGAGTCGCTGAAAAAGCTGGACCTGCTGGGCAAAATTCCGGTGATCGGCATCGCCAAGCGCCTGGAGGAGATTTACCGTCCGGGGGATTCCATTCCCCTGCACATAGACAAAAAAAGCGCCGGGCTGCACCTAATCCAGCAGATCCGCAACGAGGCCCACCGCTTCGCGATCACCCACCACCGCGACCAGCGCAGCAAAAAACAGACTTCGATGCTCTCCCAGATCAAGGGCATCGGCAAGGCCACGGAGCAGAAGATTTTGCAGGAGTTTAAGAGCGTGAAGAAGCTTAAGGAGGCTACCGAAGCGGAGCTGAGCGCCAAACTGGGAGCCGCCAAAGCCAAGGTGGTGATGGAGGCGATCCGGGAGGGGAAGGTGTGAACAGAAGTTTGCCGGAATCCGTATAAGTTGTATATTTGGTTTTGCCATTATATCACATATGCTCAATACTTCAACCATACAGATACCTCAGGGAGATGTTGCTGCCATTGACAGCTATCATCCCCGTGTGGAAACGTTTGTAGGAGTCAGCACCCAGGCAGTAAATGTGATTCATGGAGTCGGACGGGTTGCATCCGGCGCAAGGAAGGTCTTGATATCCATCGGGCATACATCCCGTGATGTAGTAATAATAGCGGGAGGGATCGTATTAGGAATACTGCTTATAATCCCCTCCGTCCTTTTTGTGATGATAGCCATGATAGGCCTATGGGGCTGGCTTGCCTATATGAATCAGTCTTTGCAGCAGCTTTCCCGTGAATTACGGATTCCGGTTGATTTCCAGAATAGCCAGGATACAAAGGAATACGTGTTTTTCCGGGAACAGTATGACAGCCTTACAAGTGTTTACTCCCGGCTTCAATCTATGAAAGCCAGCGAATTACTGAGCACATATCAAGAGGCTGCTCCGTGGCTTGTGCGTCCATATATTCATCAGATATCAACGATGCTGAACACATTACAGGTTACCCAGGCTGATATGAGCGATACTTTGCAAAAGATAGATGCCGGAGCGCCTGTGAGTGGCTTGTTTATCCCAGCAAAGGAAGCCGAGCTTTGGCAGAACAGGAATAAGGCTTACTCCTATCTTGTATAACCTTGTTCGATCGGCACTATCCATATCAATATATGACTCATCGGAAAGCGCGTGAAAACGAGGCCTTCCAGCTTTTGTATATATATCGGTTCACAGGCAAAGAGAACGGCAAATATATCGTTCATGTGGAGGAATATGAGGATGAGATATTTGTGGTTAAATTTTACATGAAAAGACATAAACGATCTCCCGATAAGTACCGTCTCTTATCTCACATGCGAGATATGCAGGGCATAGTCCGTACTTGTATTGAGATTATGCTTGAAGTTTACCGAAAGAGGCCCTTCGCATCTTTTGGCTTTCTGGGCATGCCCAATTCAGACGAAGCTCGTGGTAATACTCAGCGGTATCGGATATATAAATATGTGATGCAAAATTTTTTCCCGCCTACAGTATTCCGTCACTATCCATTAGATACGCACAGCGCCTATCTGATGCTGAATGTCAATTCTCCCGCTTCTATTGATGCAATATCGGAGAAGTTTGCAGAATGGTATCCGGGCCTGGCGGAGCCAGAGGATTGATCAGACTTTTCTCAATCCTCCCCCCCAACTCCTCCGAAAACCGCTCTGCCGAAGCGGCATCTAAATGGCTGCCATCATAGCTCCGGTACGGCTCACTGCGGGTTTCGATCCAGATCACGCCAGCGGCGGTGAGATCGCGGGCTAAGTCCTTGTAATTCAATTGGCTCAGTTCATCTTCTAGGGCCTCCATCGCCGGGGTGGAAGGGGGACGGAAGGCAAATACCCGCAGGCCGCGCGCACGCCATACAGGCACCTTGGCCAGCAACTGCTGCACACGCAGGGGAGATACCTGCTCCTGTTCCAACTCCCTGCGGTACTGC
>RDXT01000171.1 GCA_004292985.1 Bacteroidota bacterium | reverse complement strand
ATTTCCTCCAGGGCAGGCATGACCACAATACTCCCGGCGTGATAGCAGAGGCGTATTTCCAGGCAATCGAGGCTCCCCGAAAGACCTTTATGTGGTTTGAGACCTCGGCACACAGTCCGCAATACCGTGATTCAGAGGCATTTAACCGTTTTATGCTCGATACCGTAAGAAGAGAGTCATATCCCGGTGTATATTTGCCCTGATATTTTTGCATTATGAAACGAATTTCCACGGCTGTTTTTCTGCTGATCCTAAGCTTTTCCGCTTTTGCCCAAAACATAACGCCCGGTTCCTGGCGGGTAACGATGGACATTGGCAAGGGGCAGGAACTTCTGTTTGAATGGGAGATCAGCCTTAAAAATGGAGGCTATACCTTTGCCATCCGTAACGGTGCCGAAAAGCTCCAGATGGATCTGCCTGTGATTCAGGGAGATAGCTTATTTGTGCGCACGCAGGTATTCGACTCAGAGTTTCGGGGAAAAATCCATTCACCCACCGAAATCTCCGGCTTCTGGCACGACTATGCGCGCCGCAAGGGATACCGGATTGCGTTTACAGCAGTGGCAGGAGCTGAGGAGCGCAGGCCTGCTACGAATATTCGTCTGGCAGAAACCTGGGAAGTGCGCTTTAGTCCCGGACTGCCCGGCGAGTATCCGGCTGTGGGAGTATTTGAGCAAAAAGGCGCTGCCGTAACAGGTACATTCCTCACCGAAACCGGAGATTACCGCTATTTAGATGGTTTTCTGAAGGGAGATTCTCTTTTCCTTTCCACCTTTGACGGAGCACATGCCTTTCATTTTGCTGCAAAACTCGACGAAGAAGGCATCCTCAAAGGCACCTTTTTCTCAGGCAACCATTATTCCGAGCTCTGGACTGCCCGCCCCAATCCCGATGCAAAACTCCGCGATCCCGACTCGCTCACCTTCCTGAAACCCGGGTATGAGCGTCTGGCTTTTTCCTTTCCCAATCCGGAGGGTAAACGTGTTTCCATCGAAGACGAGGCCTACAGAGGCAAAGTGGTCATTGTGCAGATCCTCGGTTCCTGGTGTCCCAATTGTATGGACGAAACCCGTCAACTGGTTAAATGGCACCACAAATACCAGCGTAAAGGGCTGGAAGTCATTGGGTTGGCGTATGAGCGCACGGGAGATAGCCTGCGCTCAGTGCAGAGCATTGTGCGGATGAAGCAGCAGTTGGAAGTCTCCTACGAAGTACTGCTGGCCGCTACCACCCTCGACAAAGCCGTCGCTTCTGCCAGCCTTCCCATGCTCAATCGTGTAATGGCTTATCCCACAGCTATTTACATAGACAGACAGGGGCGTGTGCGGAAAATTTATACAGGCTATTACGGTCCCGGAACCGGCGCACCCCATGATGAATTTGTCGAAAAGACTGAGCGTTTTCTGGAAAAGCTTCTGGCAGAGTAAGCGCTTTTCCTCCTATCTTCGCAGATAAACTTCCTATCTGCTATGCAACGCCGACTCTTCTTTTTTATCCTCCCGCTGTTTTTGCTCGCCAGCGGATGTATGCGCACGGTAAGCCTCCAGGTGCTGCAACCTGCCGCATTTAAAGTGCCAGAGCACCTTCAGACCCTCGCAACCGTCAAC
>RDXT01000170.1 GCA_004292985.1 Bacteroidota bacterium | reverse complement strand
TTTTCCAGCTCCGCAATCCGGGGATTGTCCACCATAAATACCTTCTCGATGATCCGGGTATTGGCGTATGCGGCCAGCAGGGTGCTCTCTTCATTAACCCCGCCTGTGATGATGGGGGTATTTTTGGTGTGATACACTTTATTGCCCGGATCCACGCGCTCGGGGCTGAAGGCAATAAAATAATCGCGGCCAGCCACCAGTCCGGTTTTGTCTAAGACAGGAATCAGGTGGCTTTCGGTGGTACCGGGGAAGGTGGTACTTTTCAGGATAATCAGTTTGCCCGGGGACAAAATGGTCGCAATCCCTTCACCCGAAGCGATGATATAGGCGAGATCCGGGTCTTTGTTGGCATTAAACGGCGTGGGCACCGCAATATAAATGATGTCCGCATCGGCCAGGGCATCATAGGAGGTCGAGGCGGAAAGAAGGCCATTTTCCACAGCTTCAGCCACTTCTGCATCATCGAGGTCTTCGATAAAATTCACGCCCTCATTCAGCAGCTTTACCTTCTTTTGAGAAATATCTACGCCGATGCTCCGGTAGCCTTCTTTGGCAAATTCCAGGGCAATCGGCAGGCCTACGTAGCCCAGGCCTACGACACCGATCACGGCTTCTTTGTTTTCAATACGGTCAGCAAGGTTTCTGGCTTCTCCGCTCAGGTGAGCCAGGTGTTCTGCGCTGAATTGTTTCATATCTGAGATTAAAGTGGGTTGATATACAAGCGTTAAAGAAAATTCAAAGGGGCCAGATTTATATTACGATTCACTCAAAAACTTAACAGCCAGCATCGTAATGTCATCTGAGGGACCAACTTCCCGCGCAAAGGCATAGAGGGTCCTTTCGACCTGGTTCACCACCTCGCGCGCAGGCGCATGTCGTACACGGAACAATTCTTCGGCCAATCTTTCACTGCCAAAAAGCTCGTCTGTCGGATCACCCTGCTCCACAACCCCGTCGGTGAAGGTAAAGAGCAAATCTCCGGGCAAATAGGGCAGTGTATCCTGCTGGATATGAAGATCAGGCAAGATGCCCAGCAGCATACAGCCCACCTCCAGGCGCAGCGCCTCTCCTCCGGTCAGAAACAGCGGATAGTTGTGTCCGGCGTTTACATAGGTAAAGGTGCGGGTGGGCAGGTCTATCCGGGCCAGGAAAAGCGTAACAAATTTATCCCCCTCCGTAATGCTGTGAAGAATGTTGTTCAGTTCCCCCACAATCACCGGAAGCTCGCTGTAGCGCGCACAGAGCGCCCGCAGGTTGGCCTGAAGGTTGGACATGAGCAGGGCAGCGCCGATGCCTTTGCCCGAAACGTCGGCGATACAGAGAAAAATACTGCCGTTTTCCTTCTGGATCACGTCGTAAAAATCGCCCCCCACCCGCTGGTGCGAGAGGTTGAGGCCATATACGTCTATGTCTTTAAAATGCGTAAAGTCGGAGATCAGCAACTGCTTCTGGATGGTCTCAGCCACTTCCAGCTCGCGGCGCAGCGATTCCTGGGCCATTTTCTCCTGAAAAAACTGGCGGTTGCGGATGGCGACCATCAGGATATTTCCCAGGGTCTCGATAAAAATCAGGTCATTGCGCAGCTCGATCTCGGTTTCGGCAAATTCT
>RDXT01000285.1 GCA_004292985.1 Bacteroidota bacterium | reverse complement strand
GTAGGCATCAGGCCGCCATCGTACCAGGTGAGGCGCACGGGTGGCATCCCTTCGCGTGCCGGAAAGTCATAATGGATGACCGAAGCCTGCGGAATGCCGTCTTCGCGCGAAGCGGACACCCAGTCTCTTGGAAAATAGACTGAAGCGCTGGCCTCCACACTCAGGGGCGAACCCAGTTTAAGCGCACGGAAGGCCGGATCGAGCAGGTGGCAGGCCATATCGCCGATCGCTCCGGTGCCAAAATCCCACCATCCCCGCCATTTAAAAGGGTGATAGGTCGGATGGTAGGGGCGCTTGGGGGCAGTGCCCAGCCAGAGGTCCCAGTCAATGCTGGCAGGGGTAGCAGGCGTATCTTTGGGGCGCTCCAGGCCCTGCGGCCACACGGGACGGTTGGTCCAGCCATGTACTTCGCGCACCTCGCCGATCGCGCCCGACTGGATCCACTCCTGAACCCGGCGAATGTCTTCGCCCGAACTGCCCTGGTTGCCCATCTGCGTTACGACCTTGTATTTTTTGGCAGCTTCTGTGAGCATCCGCGCTTCATACGGATCGTGGGTCAGCGGTTTTTCGCAATAGACATGCTTGCCAAGCTGCATCGCAGCCATCGCAGCCACCGCGTGTGTGTGGTCGGGTGTCGAGACAATAACAGCGTCTATGTCTTTGTTCATTTGTTCCAGCATCACGCGGAAGTCGCGGAAGCGCCGGGCATCGGGGAAAAGCTTAAACATGCCTTCGCCCATTTTGTCATCCACATCGCAGAGCGCCACAATGTTGTTTTTGGCTGCGCTGACGGGGTTATAGCCCACCCCGCTGGAGAGGCGGATGTTCACTTCGCCCTTGCCGCCGCAGCCGATAGCCGCGATATTGAGGCGGTCGCTGGGGGCTGTGTAGCCGGTACCGCCGAGTACGTGGCGCGGCACAATCATAAACCCGCCGGCAGCCAGGGCCGTAGCGCCCAGAAAACGGCGGCGGGACATTTTGTTTTGCTTGTGAGAAGAGTCGCTCATAGTCCGGATCTAAGGGGGTTAGTCAGGGGATTAAGCTACGGAATGTCGGGCAATATTTCTATTTGTGCGGTTTGAAATTTAGAAAAGCGCTGTTTTCAGTACGGATTCTACAGCCATGCGCCCGGGATACACGGAGACACGGATGCACGGAGGTTCACGGAGAGGAGGGCTATCTTTGTAGCAGACGTTGCGCCGGACTTCGGCTTTCGTGCGGGTGGGCAGCAGTAGTCCGGCGGTGTGCGTGGCTACTTACACCCCTCACTCCGCCCCCAGCACCCGCTTCACGCCCTCCGGCCCCTGCACATATACATCGAGCCAGCCGCCGCCACCGCCATTAAACCACTCCACGCGCAGGGGATGCTTACTGGCAGACAATTGCAGGGTGCCTTTTTTCTCTGTCACCCCGTGGTCGCCGTCATTGTCCACCACCGTCTGAGCGCCGATGTACAACTTACTCCCATCATCTGAGCGGGTAAAAAAGGCATATTCGCCCGCTGTTTTCGCCTCAAACTCCATCTCAAATACCACGGCCACCTGCTCTTCGCGGGGCAAGGACAGCTCCTCTGACGTAATTTCGTAGCAAGTACCTCTGGTAGCAGGCGTTAATCCGCTGAAGGAGGGAAGCTGGGTGGCATTTTCAAGAATATAGGTAGAAAAACGCACACCAGGCTCCTGTCCCGGCGACAGAAAGCGGTAATAAGCCGTGCCAACCTCGCTCAGTTGCTTGCCCGAGCGGAAGAGGGCCGCTTTCACCACCGTCTGCTGGCTGAGGGGAAAGGCTTTTTTGTACAGCGCAGACCCGGGTCCCGGGGCGCTGCCATCGAGGGTATAGCGGATTTCGCCCTGCTCCGGGTGCGTGATCTGCACCACGGTGTCGCGCCTGAACAGGCCGCCTGCGGGCTGGTAGCCTTTTTCACCATGAAAAAACTTCGGCCCTTCGAGTAAAGAGGCCACCGCATAGTTGCGGGCGGGCACTTCAAAACCTTCGAAGGCGCAGCGCGATGCCCGGCCAATCCAGGCATAGGGGCTTCGACGCCCAGCGCAAATGCCACTGTGGCAGCATGATCGTATTGAAATACCGGAATCGGCAGTTCGTAGCCTTTTTTTACGCCCGGCCCGTACAGGATCAGAGGCACCTCCATTTCGGCCATCGTCAGGCCGCCATGACCATGTCCTTTGCCGCCGTGGTCGGCGCAGATCAGCACCAGGGTTTCGTCTGCGATGCCTGCGCGCACAATGGCTTCCAATATCTGCCCGATGAGGGAGTCGGCGCGCTCCACGGAGCGGTAGTATTTGGCTGTGCCGTGCCCGGCTATGTGTCCGGCATGGTCCACGTGGTCCAGATGCACGAAGCAAAAAGTGGGTCGTTTTGCCACGATGTAGTCAGAAGCCAGTTGTGCGGCGGCAGCTTCGCTGGAGGCACGCTGGTTGTAGTCCACAGCCTCTTTTTCAAAAAGCCGTCCGAAACCGCCCCATTCATAAATGGCTCCGATCTCTGCGCGGGGCATCTGCTGGTGGATTTCGCCAAAGATGGTCGGGAAAATATCGGCATTACCCCGCACCACGGGAGGCAGGATATAGTCGTCGCGCTCGTAGTCATTGCTGTGAATGCCGTGCTGCTCCACATCTGCCCCCATGATGATCGAGGCCCAGTTGGGGCTGGAACTGCTGGGCGTTACGCTGCGGGCATGGAGGGTCCAGGCGCCTTCGCGCATCAGGCGGTCCATGTGGGGCGTATTTGCCTGGTGGATACCGTCGGGACTCATGCCGTCCACCCCGATCACGACCACGTGGCGGATGGCTTTGGGCGGGCGCTGGGCCTGAAGGTTCAGACAAAGCAGCGCAGGCAGCAGGAACATACACAGGCCGGAGATTCGCATAAGATCAGAGGGTATTTCGTATAAGTGCAAAAGAACCGCATGAAGATTAAGGAGATATTACCGCAAAATCACCGCAGCCCCGTGAAAAGCGACCGGAAGCAGGAGAACCTGCGGCCTCCAACCTTCGTATGAAGGGGAATGGTTGCCTGATATTTCTGTTAGTATGCCCGTTCACAGGCAGGTTTTTGAAGAATTTGTCTCATTTATTCTTGTGAAAGCCGTATATTAACAGACTGATAATGGTGTATTCTTTTTATTACTCAATTTGCCAGCCTTAAGATGTCACACATGAGGAAAGTCCGCGTTTGGGTTGCCGCTTCTGCTCTCGCAGCCTTTTTTGTCTTCAGTTCTTATGTAGTTCATTATAGCGACGGAGACAAAAGCAGCACCCTGGTACGAGTAATGCTTCAGGGCATTCAATATTATCATTACAACCCCCAGGTGCTCGACGACAAGTTTTCGAAGACCGTTTTCGACGAATACCTGCAGCAGTTGGATTATAATAAGCGTCTCCTCACCCAGGCAGATGTAGATGCGCTTAGGCTCCAGCATGAGACCCGCATTGATGATGAGCTTAAAGAAGGCGGTATGAACTTTTGCGACGAATCCGCTGCGATCTTTAAGCGCCGGGTAGAGCAGGCACATGCATTTTCGAAAGAAATCCTCTCTGCGCCCTTCACATTTACCGGCAAAGAAACCCTTGAAACGGAGCCTAAAAACATGGGCTACGCCGCCAACGATGCCGAACTCAAGGCACGCTGGGAAGCTTCCCTCAAGTTTTTCACCCTCGCCCGCCTGAGCGACATGCTCGACCGCCAGGAAAAACCTGACTTCAAAGGCGAGAAAAAAACCATCGAACAGTTAGAAGCGGAAGCCCGCGCGAAGGTGCTCAAAAACCAGGAAGACTATTTCCGCCGCATTTCCCATGACGATATCACCGACCACCAGGCCGACTATCTGAATGTGATTGCTTCGATCTATGATCCGCATACGGGTTTCTTTCCGCCTGAAGACAAAGAAAACTTCGACATCTCCATGTCGGGCCGCCTCGAAGGCATCGGTGCTCAATTGATTGAGGAAGATGGCTATGTAAAAATCAGCAACGTAGTACCCGGAGGCGCTGCTTCCCGCCAGGGCCAGCTCCAGGCCAATGACCTGATTCTCAAGGTCGCCCAGGGACGCGAAGAGCCTGTGGACATTGTAGGCATGTCGGTAGATGAAGCCGTGAAACTGATCCGCGGCCCCAAAGGAACCGAAGTAACCCTCACCGTCCGCAAAATTGACGGGGTCGAAACGACCATTCCGATCATCCGCGACATCGTGGAACTCGAAGAAACCTATGCCAAATCTGCCCTGCTGCGCGAAGAAGGCTCCAAGGCGCTGATCGGCTATATTTACCTGCCTAAGTTTTATGCCGATTTTCAGGATCCCAAAGGCCGTCGTTGTGCTACGGATGTGAAGCGGGAAATCGAAAAGCTGAAAAGCGAAGGCATTACCGGCATGATCCTCGACCTGCGCGACAATGGCGGTGGCTCTCTGCAGGATGTGGTTGATATGACTGGCCTCTTTATCGAAAAAGGTCCGGTGGTGCAGGTTAAATCCCGCAATACCGAGCCGCAGATTCTGGCCGACCGCGACCCTTCTGTGCTTTATGACGGAGCGCTGGTTGTGCTGGTGAACTCCTTCAGCGCCAGTGCCTCCGAGATCATGGCAGCCGCCATTCAGGACTATGGCCGCGGGGTGATCATCGGCAGCTCTTCTACCTTCGGCAAAGGTACCGTACAGCGTTTTTATGACCTCGACGATTTTGTCCGCACTTCCAATGATGTTAAGCCACTGGGCCAGATCAAACTAACCACCCAAAAGTTTTACCGGATCAATGGCGGCGCTACCCAGCTTCGCGGAGTTGTGCCTGACCTGGTCCTGCCTGACCAGTACAGCCAGCTCGAAATGGGCGAAAAAGACCAGGAGCACTCTATGGCATGGGATGAAATCTCACCTGTCCCTTACCAGAGCTGGAAAAACTCCGTAGCGCCCCGCCTGAACAAGATCCGCAGCAGCAGCCAGAACCGCGTGCAGGCCAATCCTACCTTTGCCCTGATCAACGAAAATGCGGATCGCCTCAAGCGCCGCCAGGACCAGTCTGTTTATAGCCTGAACATAGACGAGTATCGCGCCGATCAAAAGGAACTCGATGCTGAGTCTGAGCGCTACAAGAACCTCTTCAAAGAGATTCCCGGCCTCAGTGTGAAAACACCCACTGCCGATGCGCCCGCCATCCAAAGCGACTCTGTAAAGGTAAAACGCAACAATACCTGGCACGAATCCCTGCGCAAAGACGTATATGTCTATGAAGCGATGCAGGTGCTGAAAGACCTGGATAAATAATCCGCTTACAGATAAGACAAAAAAACCGGAGCTATGCTCCGGTTTTTTTTATTTAATACTCCCTCTATTTCCTTTATTTCCCCTATCCCTCACTCCACCACAAGCGGATGATACTCCCGGAGGCCACGGGCTTCAATTTCAAGCAGATACAGGCCGGGTGCCAGACCTTCGAGCGACATGAGTGCCGAAGCGCCCAGCTCTTCTGTCTGGCGGAGGCTCTGCCCCATCAGGTTGTGTAGCACACAGCGCATAGTACCCTTCAGTCCTTCGGGCGCTTCGATCCGCACAAAGGCTGTCGCCGGATTGGGATAGACCCTGAAACGGGCGGCTGAAGGCTCTTCGATGCCTACGCCTGACTGTACGCGCAGGGTTCTGGTGAACTTCGAGGTGCAGTATCCATCGCTGACGGCGAGCGTTACCACATAACTTCCTGCCGACCCGAACACGTGCATCGGATTGCGGAGGGTGTCGCTGCTGCCATCGCCAAAGCTCCATTGCCAGCCTGTGGCCGAGACATTGGGATCGAGAAACTGCACCTGCTGCCCGGCTTTGATCAGGGTATCTGAGATCAGAAAAGAGAGCTGCGGGCTTTTTCCCTCCACATAGCAATAATAGGCTTTTTGGGCTGCACTGAGGTGCTGGCTCAGCACCGGAAGGCTGGCTGCTCCGATCAGCGCAAATGCGAAGGTATCAACTGAGGCCGTATCGATGGTCACAGGGCCGCCGGAGATAAAATGCATAATGTCTGTGCCGCCATTGCTGGTGCCCGCCGAGCTGGAGGCAGGGCTTGGGGCTGTGGTGAGGGACTGGTACTTGCCTGCCGTGCTGAAGGGCAGCGGGGATGCCGAAGTGGCCGCCCGCGCCCGCATTTCCTGGCGGCTCAGCAGCGCGATGCCGTAATAGTTGGGGTCGTCGCCGCTCTGGTCAAAGGCATAGACCATTTTTTCGTTCTGGGAATAGTCGCAGGCATTGCGGGTAATGTAATTGCCGCCCGACTGGTTA
>RDXT01000284.1 GCA_004292985.1 Bacteroidota bacterium | reverse complement strand
AACTTCTACGAAATCCGTTTCGAAGTTGAAAACACCAGCAGCATTACCCACGTCTTTAACTATCCCAATCCTTTCTCCTCCTCGACCCGCTTTGTCTATACCCTAACGGGTGCGGAGGTGCCGGAGCTGTTTCAGATTCACATATATACCATCTCCGGTAAACTGGTGAAGGTGGTGGACCTGGGCGAACTGGGCGATGTGCATATTGGCCGCAACCTCACCGACTATGCCTGGGATGGTACCGACGAATATGGCGACCGCCTTGCCAACGGTGTGTATCTCTATCGCATCGTTACCCGGATGCAGTCAAATGTGGCTGAGATGGAGCTGCGCGACGAGGGTACCAGCCAGTACTTTAACAATGGCTGGGGTAAAATGTATATTCTGCGCTGATGAACGCTGCTGCATTCTGGATTCTCTGGAGCATAGACCTGCTCATTACGATACTGGCGATTGTGGGTGCCGCAGCTCGTGAGAGCTGGGGCGCCCACAGCCCTTTTACCAGCCTTCACTTTTGGGTGATTGTCGTGGGAATTGTGGCGATGGGGGCAAGCCTGGCCCTCCGGTATATCTGGAAACTGCCGCAGGTCTCCCTGATTGTCGTAGCGATCCCTCTTTTGATGGGTTTTGCCTATTATTGGGTTGACAGTAGAGGGGAGTAATGCTTCCTTTTCAAAATTTATTCCCTCTATTTGCGCGCACTGCTTAACTTGCGCCCGAATCAACCTACGGCGATGAACTATTCTGAAATATTCCCCAAAATCATTTCCCATGCTAAAGAGTATGGATTTGTATTCCCTTCCAGCGAAATCTACGATGGTCTGGGGGCTGTCTATGACTACGGCCAGCTTGGGGTAGAGCTGAAGCGCAACATCATGACTGCCTGGTGGAAGGCGATGGTGCAAATGAATGACAATGTGGTGGGCCTCGATTCGGCCATCCTGATGCACCCCACGATCTGGAAAGCCTCCGGACACGTGGATGCATTTAACGATCCCCTCATTGACAATAAAGACTCCAAACGCCGCTACCGTGCAGACCAACTGATTGAAGATCAGATTGGTAAGTATGAGCAAAAGGCACAGAAAGATGCCGACAAAAAGGCTGAAAAAGAAGGCTGGCCCATCGGTGGCGAAGAATATACCCGCTTTCTGGCCAACAGCCGCAATGGCGTAAAAGCCCGCGAGCTGCATGCCCGCCTCGAAGCGGCCCTCAAAGGCGACAACCTCGAAGAGCTTCGCCAGATCATCATAGACGAAGAAATCGCCGATGCCGACACCGGCTCCCGCAACTGGTCCGACGTGCGCCAGTTTAACCTGATGTTCAAAGCCCAGATGGGCGCTACCGCCGATGGCGCGATGGACATCTATCTGCGTCCGGAGACGGCACAGGGTATTTTCGTCAACTTCCTCAACGTACAGAAGACCTCCCGCCAGAAGATTCCCTTCGGGATCGCCCAGATCGGAAAAGCCTTCCGCAATGAGATCGTGGCGCGGCAGTTTATCTTCCGGATGCGCGAGTTTGAGCAGATGGAAATGCAGTTTTTCATCAAGCCCGGCACGCAGATGGAGTGGTTTGAGCAATGGAAGCAGCGCCGCCGCCGCTGGCACGAGTCCCTGGGCCTGAAAGCCGAGCGCCTGCACTTCCATGTGCACGAAAAGCTGGCCCACTACGCCGATGCTGCCGAAGACATCCAGTTTGAGTTTCCGATCGGTACCAAAGAGATGGAGGGTATCCACTCCCGCACCGACTTTGACCTGAGCCAGCACCAGCAGTTTTCGGGCAAAAAGATCACCTATTTTGACCCCGAAACCCAGGAGTCCTATGTGCCCTATGTGATCGAAACCTCCGTAGGTCTGGACCGTACGTTCCTGGCGCACCTGTGCAACTCCTATCTCGAAGAGGAGGCCCCGACCGCCCAGGGTGGCAGCGAACTGCGTACCGTGCTGAAACTGCACCCGCTGCTCGCGCCTTACAAAGCGGCTGTGCTGCCCCTCAACAAAAAAGACGGCCTGCCCGAAATCGCCGCCGAGATCATCAACTCCCTTAAATTTGACCACCTCGTCACCTACGACGAAAAAGATACCGTGGGCCGCCGCTACCGCCGCCAGGACGCCATTGGCACCCCCTATTGCATTACGGTGGACTACGACACCAAAGAAGATCAGGCAGTAACCATCCGCGACCGCGACACGATGGAGCAGGTGCGTGTGCCGATCTCAGAAGTGCCGGCCTATATTGGCAAAAAACTGAGCTGGAAAGAGGTGCTGGGCTGAGACAATGCCGGAAAAACGCACGATATCTGAATTTCTGACCGAGCGAACTACCGCCCCCCTGATAGACGTGCGCTCGCCCGGCGAGTTTGCACATGGACACATCCCTGGAGCTGTGAGCATTCCACTCTTCAGCGACGAGGAGCGGGCAATTGTGGGCACGCTCTACAAGCAGCAGGGCCGCGATGAGGCAGTTCTCAAAGGCCTCGACATCGTAGGGCCTAAAATGTCTTCGTTTGTGCTGGAGGCGCGTAAGATTGCGCCGGACCGCAAACTGCGGGTGCACTGCTGGCGCGGCGGTATGCGCAGCGAAAGTATGGCCTGGCTCTGGAGCATGAACGGCTTCGAAGTTTCCGTATTGGCGGGCGGCTACAAAGCCTATCGCCAGCAGGTGCACAGCGATTTCGCGGAGCCGCTGAAACTGAAGATCGTCGGTGGCAAAACCGGCAGCGGGAAAACAGAAGTCATCCGGATTCTGGCGGAAAAAGGCGAGCAGGTCCTGGACCTCGAAGGAATAGCCCATCACAAAGGCTCCGCTTTCGGTGCGCTGGGCCAGGCTCCGCAACCCACCGTAGAGCAGTTTGAAAACGACCTGCACCTCGCCCTGAGCCAGCTCGACCGCAGCAAAACGATCTGGGTAGAGGATGAAAGCGTGTCCATCGGCCGGGTTTTTATTCCGCAGCCCTTCTGGGAGCAGATGATGGTAGCGCCGGTGTATGTGGCTGAGGTGCCTTTTGAGCTGCGGGTGGAACGGCTGGTGGCTGAATATGGCTGCTTTTCGCCCGAAGAACTCGAAAATTCCCTGCTGAAGATAGAAAAACGCCTGGGGGGAAACAACCTTAAACCTGCCTTAGCCGCCTTACACTCAGGCGATTATGCAGAGGTGGCCCGGATTTCGCTTAGGTACTACGACAAAGCATATGCACTTTCATTTGCCCGGAAAGCGCAGGAACACGTACATTTGTTACCCGATCCCGGCAGTACCCCCCGCGAGATCGCAGAAAAGTTGATTCGATTTATCCCCCCTAACGAACGATGAGCACCCCGGAAAACATCAGATTGACGCAATACAGCCACGGCGCAGGTTGCGGATGTAAGATTTCTCCCAGCGTGCTGGAGTCCATTCTGTTCAGCGAACAAAAGGAACTTCCTCACCCTGACCTGCTGGTGGGCAACGATACCCGCGACGATGCTGCGGTCTATGACCTCGGCGACGGCACAGCGGTGATCAGCACTACCGACTTTTTTATGCCGATTGTGGACGATGCCTACGACTTCGGTCGCATCGCGTCTGTCAATGCGATCAGCGACATCTACGCGATGGGCGGCACTCCGATGATGGCGATTGCCATTCTGGGCTGGCCCGTGGATAAACTCCCGCCCTCTGTTGCCCAGCGGGTGATGGAAGGCAGCCGGGCTGTCTGCCGCGAGGTAGGGATTCCGCTGGCGGGTGGGCACAGCATAGACAGCCCCGAGCCGATCTTCGGACTGGCTGTAACAGGCCGGGTAAATGTGGGCAACCTGAAAAAAAACAGCACCGCCCTGGCCGGAAACAAACTGTTTCTGACCAAACCCCTCGGCGTGGGCATCCTCACTACCGCCCAGAAAAAAGGCATCCTGAAAGAGGAGCATAGCCTGCTGGCCCGCGATACGATGGTGAAACTCAACAAAGTAGGTGAAATATTTGCCCGCTACGCGTATGTACGCGCCATGACCGACGTTACGGGCTTTGGCCTGCTGGGCCACCTCTCCGAGATGTGCGAAGGCTCACGCGTGAGTGCGGTCATTCACAGCGGCGAGGTGCCTGTGCTGGAGCCTGTGGCCGAATATATCGCGCAAGGCAGCCTTCCGGGCGGTACTAAGCGCAATTTTGAAAGCTACGGCCACAAAATCAACGAGCTGAGCGACTACCAGCGGGCCATTCTCTGCGATCCGCAGACCAGCGGAGGCCTCCTGGTGGCAGTGGTGGGCGAGTATGAAAATGAATTTGCGCAACTGGCCCGCAGCCTGGGGATCGACGTGCAGAGCTTTGGCTACCTCACCGAGCGCGAGGAACGCCTGATCACGGTCAAGTGATCCCATACGAAAACAAAGATAGCCCCCATTGTCATGCAGTGGGGGCTTAATTCGTTGAAGAAGGGGAGGAAGAAGTTTATTCTTCGTTCTTGCCTTCCATCACCTGGCGGCCGCGGTAATACCCTGTGTTGAGGTTTACGCGGTGGTATTGGGTCGCTTCGCCGTTTTCAGGATCAAGATAGTATGGGACAGGCTCCAGTTTGTGGTGGTTCCTGCGGGTATCCCGGCGGGTGCGTGATATTTTTCGTTTAGGATGTGGCATGACTCAGCGCAGTTGAAAATATTAGTAACAATCGTTCACGTACAATCAGTTCATCTGGTCTCTCAGCTTCTTTAAGGCAGCCCAGCGGGGGTCTATTTCGCGGGGCTCTTCTTCGGGCACTTCGGCAATTTCTGCCTCAGGTGCCGGATCGTCGTCGTCTCCGTCCTCAGAGTCATCTTCGTCGTCCCAGTCGTCCTCGTCTTCATCATCCGGATCGTCGAAGAGGTCTTCGTCCTCATCTTCATCCGCTTTGATCAGGGCCAGGATCGAAGGATCGCAGGTGTGAATCTCAGGGGGGGCTACTTTCCGGATCGGCACAGACACCTGCACAAAATCGTACAGTTCCTGCGAGATCGGCAGTTGCGACTCCACGCTGTCGGTGTACATCACCTCTACCTCATCGTTCTGGAGTCCGGGCCGGAAAGAATAAATGATCCGGTAACTTTCGTCTATGGGATGGTGGTAGGGCTGTGAGCAGCGGTCGCAGGAAACGACCACATAGCCTATGAGGTGAAATGTCACATCGAGGAAGGTAGTGGTTTTGACCATGCGCAGATGCGCCGTCACATCACCTTCCTTGATGGGAGAATGCTGAAAGTGTTCAAAGAACGCCCCGTCAATAGGGAACGTATCCTCCTGCTCTCCAACAACGAGTCGGGCGACGTTAAGCGAATACTTCCTCTCGAATAAACGGTCCTGCCCCATTGCTTTGGCATTAAGGGCTACAAAGATAAGGACTTCCGGAATGATTCCTATACAAAATCTGAAAAAAGAAACGAGAATTTCCACACCCCATATCCCCCCTATTCCCCCCTAAAACACCACCCCCAGCGCCAGCTCCGTATAATCCGCCGTCGCCTGGCGGCTTTTCAGGTAAATGCCCCCAAACACATTCCATCTGGGAGCACGCTGAGGATCAAACAGATAGACCAATGGTCCTGTTTTTTGCCCCGGAAAACGAAGACCCGAAGGAAGCGGCCATATCTGTGCCTGTAGCTGCGTCATGATCGCCAGCCGCCCGAAACGCAGTTCATAGCCCGCATACAGCGCCTGCACCGTTCGCGAAAAAGCCTCATCGCGGCTCCATTCCCAGCCCACAAACACAGTGCTCCATCTCCCGGTCCGCCGCGAAACCATCGCCGAAACCACATACACTGGATAAGGGCGCGTATCGAGGGAACTGCGGGCGTGTCCGCCCAGACCCACACGCAGCGCATACGCAAACTTTCGTGTAAGGGGATTTTCGGGTAGCGGAGAGGCCCTTTCCGGCAGATCGGAGGCCCCAAAACTGATCCCGGCCCGGATCAGGAAGGTATTCAGGCCCAGATTGGGCAGCAGCAGGCGACCATTGGAGTGATGAATGGCACTGAAACCCAGGCGTAATGCCATTTGCCGGTAGATATGCCGCTCATATAGAAGATGGAGGGAGGTAACATTGTTCAGATGAGAGCCAATGGCGTTGTTGCCGGGGTTGAGGCTGGGGTCGTAGGGGCGGCTGATCCAGGCAAGGCCATACGACATCCTGCCGTAGAGCTGTGTGCGGGGCCCTTTGTGCAGGGGCAGGTCTAAAAAGGGAGCGAGGCTCCAGCTATGGCCCAGCACCTGCGGATTGCCGAAGCCGATGCGGCTAAAGCTAATTCCTGTGCGCGGGAGGCGATAATGTGTCTGCCAGGGGCG
>RDXT01000283.1 GCA_004292985.1 Bacteroidota bacterium | reverse complement strand
CAAAAAATCCTGATCGCCAACCGGGGCGAAATCGCCCTCCGGATTTTGCGTACCTGTCGCCGCATAGGTATCGGCGCAGTGGCCGTGTATTCAGATGCCGACCACGAAGCGCTGTATGTCCGCGAAGCCGGGGAGGCAGTCTATATCGGTCCGGCAGCGGCCCGCGAATCCTATCTCAACACCGCCCGTCTTCTGGCTGCGGCAAAAGCCAGCGGCTGTGATGCGATTCATCCCGGCTATGGATTTTTGTCAGAAAATGCGGTCTTCGCAGAGCAATGCGCGGAGGCAGGACTGACATTTATCGGCCCGCCCGCTGCGGCCATTGCGGCGATGGGGTCCAAGATCCGCGCCAAGCAAATCGCTGCGGAGCAGGGCGTGCCTGTGATTCCGGGCTATCAGGGCGCTGATCAGAGCGATGCGCGCCTGCGCGAAGAGGCCCTGCGGGTCGGTTTTCCGCTGTTGGTCAAGGCCTCCGCAGGGGGTGGCGGGAAGGGCATGCGCATTGTACGGGAGGCCTCAGAACTCGAAAGAGCCCTCGAAGGGGCCCGCAGTGAGGCGATGGCCGCCTTTGGCGATGCCTCTCTGCTCATCGAGCGATATTTTGATACGGCCCGGCACATCGAAATACAGGTATTTGGCGACCAGCAAGGCAACCTGATCCACCTTGGCGAGCGCGAATGCTCCGTGCAGCGCCGCTACCAAAAAGTGATCGAGGAAAGTCCCTCTCCTGCGATCAGCCCCGAACTCCGCGCAGAAATGGGCGCAGCAGCAGTGGCGGTGGTCAGGGCCATCGGGTATTACAGTGCCGGTACGGTCGAATTTATCCTGACACCCGAAGGCTTTTTTTTCCTCGAAGTGAATACCCGCCTTCAGGTGGAGCACCCTGTGACGGAAAGTGTGCTGGGCCTTGACCTGGTGCAGTGGCAGATCGAAGTGGCGGAAGGCAGGTCTTTGCCGCTCACCCAGGCACAGGTAGCTGCATCCGGACATGCCATCGAGTGCAGAATATATTCCGAAGACCCTGATAATCAGTTTTTTCCGGACTCAGGTAAGGTACTGCTCTGGAAGCCCGGCCCTTCGCCTGGCATCCGCTACGACAGCGGCGTGGAGACGGGCTCGGAGGTGAGCATCCACTACGACCCTATGATCGCGAAAGTAATCGCGCATGCCCCTGACCGCATACAGGCCATCCGTAAGCTACGCCGGGCACTGGAGGAGCTTGCCCTGCTGGGCCTCAAAAGCAACCAGGATTTTTTGCTCAGGCTGCTGGATCACCCTGATTTTCAGGCAGGTACATTTGATACGCACTTTATTCGTCAGCATGAGCAGGAACTGAAAAGCCCGGCGGTTGATCCGCTGCCCTTTGCCATCGCGGCCACCCTGATCCGCTGGTCGCAGCGGCAGGCAGAGAGAACGCATTTCCGGGGACTGGTTTCCGGGTGGCGCAATAGTTTGTATCAGTATGCCCGCGAGGAGTTTGGGTGGAAGGAAGGGGTGTGCAGGGTGGAGTATAGGGAGGTGTCACCCTTCGATACGCTTGCTGCGCAAGCTACTCAGGGTGACAGCAAAACTGCGGCTGAAAGCCAGAATCAACCTGTCACCTTGAGTAGCCTTCCGCTTCCGGAAGGCGTATCGAAAGGTGACAGCAAATTTTTCCACATCAAATCTGAGGGAAAAGAATTCCAAGTTGAATTACACACCGTCTCATACGACACTATCTCCCTGACCATCAACGGATACCGTCAGGTATTTTCCTGGGCGGAAGCGGGTGCCTCACTCTGGCTGCACAGCCCTGGGAAGGGTACGTTGCGTATAGAAGTGCTGCCGCGCTTTCCTGAAAAACACCACGCAGAGTCGCCCGGGGCCTGCAAAGCGCCGATGCCGGGCAAGGTTCTGCGGATTCTGGTGAAGGCAGGCGATGCGGTAGCTGCCGGGGATCCGCTGCTGGTGCTGAGTTCGATGAAGATGGAAACGACCCTTTATGCATCAACTGCCGGAGTAGTGGAGGAGGTACTGACCGAGACGGATGCCTTTGTGGAAGGCGGTGCGGTGCTGGTGAGGGTGGAGGAGAGGGAGTGAGGGGTATAAGGGAAATAGGGGGAATAGGGAAAAATAATGTAACTGATTTTTTAAGTGAACGTATATTCATTTATATTTGCAGTGACAAATGACCTATGCCCAAGCCCAGAGATGAAATGAAAGTCGGACAGATCTACCAGGCAGCTCTCAAAGTGGTGCTGCAGGAAGGATTTGCCGGGCTGAAAATGAAAGATGTAGCGCAGGCGGCGGGGCTGGCCACAGGCACTCTTTACATTTATTTTGCCCATAAAGAAGACCTGATTAATGCGCTGTTTGTACACCTGAAACAAGCGAAAACGCACCAGGTTCTCAGCACCTACGATCCGGGCGATCCTTTTCCTGTAACATTTAAAAAGCTGTGGTTCAGCTTCTTCGAGATCAGTCTGCGGGAGCCGGAGCGCATGATTTTTATCGAGCAGTTTGCCCGCTCTCCTTATCTGAGTGCGGAGACCAAAGCCCAGGGTGACCAGATGCTGAAGCCTGTCGAAGACATCCTCGCCTGGGGGATCCGTCAGCATATCATCGTGGATCTGCCGACTTCACTGCTGGTCAGTCAGATCATGGGTCCCATCTTCGAAATGGTGAAACAGCACTACGACGGCAAACTTGAAATTACCCCACAACTGATGGAAAACTGCTTCTCGATGGCATGGAACAGCCTGAGGAGATAATTTTTTTAACCTGTAAATGAACTTTTATTCACTTATACAATGAAAAAGACTGTTTTAATCACAGGCGCCTCCAGCGGGATCGGCAAAGCCGCCGCGCAGCACTTCGCCGCCCAGGGCTGGAATGTGGCTGCCACCATGCGCAGTCCTGAAAAAGAGACCGTGCTGAACAAGCTCCCCAGCGTAAAATTATTTGCCCTCGACGTCACCGACACGGCCAGCATAGACCGCGCCATTGCCGACGCGAAACAAGCTTTCGGTAGCCTCGATGTGGTCATTAACAATGCCGGATATGGCGCGGATGGCGTATTCGAAGCGATGAGCGATGACGTGATCCAGCGGCAATACGATACCAACGTGTTTGGTCTGATGCGTGTAACCCGCGCTGTGATCCCGGTGATGCGTGCGCAAAAAGGCGGCGTGATTCTCCAGGTCGCCAGCATGGGTGGTCGTCTGGCCTTCCCACTGTTCAGCATTTACCACGGTACCAAATGGGCGGTGGAGGGCTTCAGCGAGTCGCTGCAATTTGAACTGGCCCCGTTCAACATTCAGGTGAAAGTGATCGAACCGGGCGCGATTAAAACAGAGTTTTACGGTCGCAGCCGTGAGTTTATCGGCAGCAATCTGCCTGATTATCAGGATTTTCTGAAAAAATCAACCCAGGTAAACGAAGGCGCAGGCGATACCGGAGACACGCCCGAAACCGTGGCTAAAACCCTGTTCAAAGCCGCTACTGACGGCAGCCGGAAATTCCGCTATGCCGTTGGCGGGCAAGGGCCAATGCTGCTGCGCCTGCGCAAAATGCTTCCCGATAGCTGGTGGTTTGCGGTGGTGCGGAGTACGTATAAACTGTAATTGATTCCTATGCGCCTTTTCTTTCGTATCCTTCGCTGGTTCGGAATGGGCATTGCGCTCTTTCTGATCCTCTTTCTGCTCTGGTTTTACCTGCGCTATGGCGGCACAGGCGGGGCCTTTACAGATGTTTCGACCCCGGCCCGCTGGCCTTCAGACTCTCTGATCCGCGTGGCTACGCTACCCGAAGCTCCGGGCAATATCGCCGTATCCAAGGAGGGACGTATTTTCGCTACCTATCATGCCGAGGGTCGCCCCGCAATTAAGGTATGGGAGCTTGTGGACGGTAAACCCCAGGCCTTTCCGGACGAGCGCTGGCAGAGCGAGGCGAATGGCCCCGTATTTCTCGATGCCATTTTTAATGTGCGGATAGACGCCCAAAACCGGCTCTGGACCCTCGACCACGGCCAGAATGGCTTCAAAACCCCGCGCCTGCTCTGCTTTAACATAGATACCCGGCAACTGGTGCATCAGATAGACCTTCCGAAAGACATCTGCGGGCCGGGGTCCTATATACAGGACATGCAGATTGACACAGCCTGCGAAAAGATATACATCGCTGATCTTTCTGCCTTTGGGCAGACTCCGGCACTTGTGATCGTGGATATCGCCAGCAAGACCTGCCGCCGCGTACTTGAAAAGCACATAAGCGTAATGCCTGAGGGAGCGTACAAGGTGGTGAACAAAGGCCGTGAAATGCGTCCTGCAGGCCCGCTGTATCACTTTCATCCGGCAGTAGATCCCATCGCGCTGGACCGCAAAAACGAGTACCTTTATTTTGGTCCCATGAGTGGCAGCCAGATGTACCGCGCGAAGGTGAGCGACTTGAACAACAGCGCGTTATCAGCAGCGGAGCTGGCCGCCCGTGTAGAACCCTATGCCCGCCGCGGACAGTGCGACGGCATCACGATGGATCAGGATAACAACCTCTATATGAGCGACATCGAAAAGGGCGCGATCACCGTTCTGGACTCTGCGCGGCGCTATTTTACCCTCGTGTCGCACCCGGATATGCGCTGGCCGGATGGGATGAGCTTTGGCCCCGATGGCTATATTTATGTAACCGACAGCGACATTCCCGATGTGATGCTGAAAAGCAGGCAGCACATGGCGGACAATGCACCCTACTATCTCTGGAAATTCCGGGCGCTGGCACCTGCGGCTGCCGGGCAATAACAAACAAAAAAAGACCTCGCAGACACCCTGCGAGGTCTTTATCTCCTGTGGTTTTCGCCATCAGAACTTCAGCACCTGCTTCAGTACTTTCGACTTCTCGCGGCTGGAGACCACTTCTTTTTCGTTGGAAAGGATGATCTTAAAGCGGTTGCCAAACCAGATCACAATCTCCTTGATATGGGCCAGGCCGATAATGCAGGAGCGGTTGATCCGGAAAAACTGGTCCAGCGGCAGCTTGCGCTCAAAGGTATCCAGGGTATGGTTGAGCAGATAGGATTTGTCCTTGGTAAACAGACGCACACTTCTCTCTTCCACCTCGATGCACACCACTTCGCTGTAATCGAGCAGCTTGTAGCGGTCGCGGGTCGGGATCGGAATTTTGTTGGAGAAAGGCGTCTTCATTTCCTCGCCTACCTGATTCAGAATCTCGGCAAAGCGGGTTTTGTCGGGCGGGGCAGCCGCACGGCTTTCCTGCACCTTTTCGATGGTCATGCGCAGACGGTCCTCGCTGAAAGGCTTCAGCAGGTAATCTACGGCGTTGATTTCGAATGCCTTGATGGCATGCTCGCTGTAGGCGGTAGCAAACACAATCGCCGGAAGCTCATCCAGTTCGATGTTTTGGGCTACCTCCAGACCGTTCATACCTGGCATTTCAATATCCAGAAAAACAAGGTCGGGCTTGTGAATGTGAATCTGCTCTATGGCTTCAAGACCGTTCTCAGCCATTGCCACCACCTCCACATCTTCCATTTTCTGGAGAAGGCGGCTCATCTTGTTGCGGGCAGGCAATTCATCGTCAGCAATAAGTACACGCAGGGTGGACATACAGTAAATGTTATATCAGAATCAATAAAAGCGGGATAAACTCGGACGTGCAAAAGAACGGTCGTCGGGGAGAAAGGTACGCAAAAAGTAAAACTCTTTGGATACTATATCAAAAGCTATGCCTGCTGTGCGCGAATGGTGCCAGCGAGGGGAATTTTTAGCCGAACCAGGGTGCCATTTCCTGTATTTTCAAAGTACAAAAGATTTTTGACACCATAAATATTTTCGACCCGCGCAATACTGTTGCTCAGCCCGGTACTCTTGTAGATGCGTGTAAGATCAATGCCGGGTCCGTTGTCAAATACCTCACATATCAAAAAATCATCTTCGCGGAAGGCCTCCACAGATACGCGGCCATTGTGCAAAATTTTGGCGATCCCGTGTTTAATGCAGTTTTCGACCAGGGTCTGAAGGATAAATCCGGGCATCTGCACATCTTTGACATCGTGATCCATGCGGATGTGAATGTCGAGGCGGTCGCCGAATCGGATTTTTTCCAGGTCAAGATAGGTGCTCACCAGACTCATTTCATCGCTGAGGCTGATAAAGTTCTGGTTGGACATCCGCAGGGTGTAGCGGAAGATAAAGGCCAGTTTTTCCACCGCTTTTTCCGCCAGATCAGCCGATTCGTGCACCAGCTCGCCGATGGAGTTGAGGGTATTGAACAAAAAGTGCGGATTGATCTGGGAGCG
>RDXT01000169.1 GCA_004292985.1 Bacteroidota bacterium | reverse complement strand
TGGTTTGAAGGTATTCCGGACCGAAGGCTGCTGCGAAGCGCCCGGAACTCCGGTACTCAGCAACCTGAGCGACAGCAGCGTATCTGTTTCCTGGAATGCCATCTATGGCGCAGTTGGTTACGAACTTCAGTACCATAACAGCCCTGCATCTGCCTGGAACAGCGTGGCCCTGAGCGACACCTTTTACCAGATAGGCGATCTGTTACCTTGCACTACCTATGAAGTACGGGTGGCTGCCCTTTGCGCTTCGGTGCAAAACGGCTATTCGGACATCCGGGATTTTCGTACCCCCGGCTGTGGTGCCTGCCTCGATGCTTCCTATTGCGAAGCGCGCGGCCAGAATACCCAGTTTGAGTGGATTCAGGGGGTAGAATTAGGCCCTTTGTCTCATTTCAGCGGGCCCAATGGCGGATATGCCAATTTTACCCTGCCCTCGGCACAACTTACGCCGGGCCAGAGCTATGATTTCGAACTTACGCCGGGCTACAACGGCTTTGCCTTTCAGGAGTCCTGGCGCATCTGGATAGACCTGGACCAGGACGGCATATTTAATGACTCGACTGAAAAAGTCTTCGATCCGGGGCCAGCCCTGGGAACCTTGCAGGGCAGCATTTCGATCCCCGCTAATGCGCTACCCGGCGCTACGCGGATGCGGGTGGCCATGCGTTTTCCGGGTTTTGGCGGGTCCAGCCGCCCGGAAGCCTGCGGGGTATTTAATGAAGGAGAGGTGGAGGACTATTGCCTGACCTTCGCCAGCGACACGATCCTGTGTCCCGCGCCGGAACTACTTGACATAGAAACATTTACCAGCTCCGATAGCATCAGCCTGAGCTGGCAGGGTACAGGTCCGGCATACCGCCTGCGCCTGCGTAAACTGGGTGGCATCTGGCAGGAATATGCGGGCGTGAGCAGTCCCTGGAAGCTGGGCGGCCTCGATCCCTGCGCCAATTATGAAGTGGCGGTTTCGGCTGTTTGCCAGACCGTAGGCAGTGCCTGGTCAGAGACACTCGATTTTGTTTCTCCGGGCTGTGGCGCCTGCCGCGACCGGGTGTATTGTAATTCCTCCGGCTCGTCGGGGGCCCAGGAGTGGATCGCGCGGGTAAGCCTGGGGGGCGAAAGCTATTCGACCGGGGCAGATAATGGCTATGGGGAGTTTACGCTCTTCAGTTTTCAGGCAGCGCGCAACGGTTCGCCTCAGCTCAGGCTTGTTTCCGGATTTGCGGCGCAGAGCTATGACGAATACTGGCGCGTGTGGGCCGACTGGAACCAGGACGGCGTTTTCAGCGAGGGCAGCGAGCGCCTGCTCGACACCCTGGTGGTGGCCGGAGATACACTCGACGCTGCCATTGAGGTGCCTGAGGATGCCTTACTGGGCAACACCCGTCTGCGGGTGAGCATGCGCCGGGGCATCGCCGCAGATGCCTGCGAGGTTTTCTCCTTCGGTGAGGTCGAGGATTATTGCCTCGAAGTGCTCAAAGGCGTTGGCATTTTTCCTGAGCCTGAGTCCGGACTTCGCATCTATCCCCAGCCCGCTGCGGAGCTTCTGAAAATAGAATCACCGCAGGTGATGCGCTCACTTACCTTACTCGATATGCAGGGAAAAATCCTCTGGCAGGC
>RDXT01000168.1 GCA_004292985.1 Bacteroidota bacterium | reverse complement strand
GATCGTGGTGGCGGGTAGTTTTGGCAAAACAACGGTTACCTCGATGATTATGCACGTCCTCCGGGGGGCGGGCTATAGCTTCGACTACCTTGTGGGAGCGGGCATCCCCGGCTTCGACAACCCTGTGCGCCTGAGCGACGATGCCCCCATGATCGTGATGGAGGGAGATGAGTACCTGGCCTCGCGCTCAGATCCGCGCCCTAAGTTCCTGCTCTACCATGCCCACATGGTCATTATTACAGGTATCGAATGGGACCATATCAATGTGTTTCCCACCTTCGCGTCGTACCTGAACCAGTTTGAGCTATTGGTGAAGGGCCTCGACAAAGCCGCCGACATTGTGTATAATGAAGAGGATGAGCAGGTGGTTTCGCTGGTAAAAGCCCATACGGACGATCGCTCTCAGTACCTTCATCCGTTCCAGACCCCTTCGTACCGCGTCCGGGATGGCGTATTTGAAGTAAAGCTCGAAGGCGAGCGGGCAGCCCTCCAGGTGATCGGAAAGCATAATATGGCCAATATCGCCGCTTCCTGGGAGGCCTGCAAATGGCTGGGAATGGAAATCGGCGAATTTATCACGCATATACGCACCTTTACCGGGGCAAAACTCCGTCAGGAAAAAGTGTATGAAGATGCTGCCCTGACGATCATCCGCGACTATGCGCATGCACCCGCAAAAGTGCTCGCCACGGTAGATGCTGTGCGTGAACGCTACAAGAAGAAAAAAATCACCGCCTGCCTGGAACTGCATTCTTTCAGCAGCCTGAACAAAGCCTATCTGCCGTACTATAAAGGTGCCATGAAAAAAGCGGACCGCAGGATTGTCTATGTCAATCCCCAGGCAGTCGAGCACCGCAGAATGGAGCAGATATCGCAGGAGGAAATGCTGAAAGCCTTTGGCGATCCGAATATGATCTATGTTACCTCGCGGGAAGCCCTCAAAAAAGCGCTGAAAGAAGGGAAAAGCGATGTGCTGCTGATGATGTCTTCAGGCAACTTCGATGGCCTGCCCATGAGCGAACTCGCGGGCTGATCTCAGGCCTTGCGCGAAAGCAGGGCCATATAAAAACCATCAAATCCCTTGTCCTGGGGCAGTATCTGATGTTCTGTGATCAGCTCGAAATCGCCTGTACCTTCGTTGAGAAAACGCTGCACCTGTTCCCGGTTTTCAGAAGGCAGAATGCTGCACGTGGCATATACCATCCGGCCTCCGGGCTTGAGCATCCGGCTATAATCGCTTAATATTTCGTGCTGAATTCCCTTGAGCTTGTCTATAAATGCCTGGGAAATTTTCCACTTGGCATCCGGATTTCTCCGCAGCACACCCAGCCCTGAGCAGGGCACATCGAGCAGCAGGCGGTCCGCGCTGTCGTATAATCGCTTGATAATCTTCTTGTTATCAATCACGCGGGTTTCGATAATGCCTGTTCCGGCTCTTTTGGCCCTGCGGCGCAGCTCCTCCAATTTCCAGGGTACCGTGTCTAAAGACAGTACTTTGCCCTTGTCTTTCATCAGGCTGGCCAGATGGAGTGATTTTCCGCCGCCGCCTGCGCAGGCATCTATCACGCGCATGCCCGGCTGGGGGTCGAGCAGGGGAGCAACCAATTGTGAGGAGTAATCC
>RDXT01000282.1 GCA_004292985.1 Bacteroidota bacterium | reverse complement strand
CCTTGCGGGCAATGACCCCGGCGGATTTTTGTTTCGAAATCTTCCTTCCGACAGCCTGCCCGGCTCTGTTCGCAGGGTGCAGCGGCAGGCCCTGATCCCTTTGCTGATTGCCGGTCAAAACTGGCAGGAGCAGGGCAAAGGCATCCGGATTCCGCAGGGTGTATCGCTGGGTGCGGTCGGTGACGATATGCTGCTGCACACCACGGGTCAGGCCCTCGCTGGCGAATGCAAAGACCTCGGCATTCATTTGCTGCTGACCCCTTCGCTCAATGAATTTTATGACCGGAAAAACCGTAACTACCTCGGCAGCAGGACCCTGCGCCTAAACGAAGGCCTGGGTCGCGGCGGCTTGATCGGCTGCCCTTCGCCCATAGAAGCCTATTTTCCTCTCGAAAAAGACAGCCTCCGCCTCGACAGCCTGATGGGTCCTTACCGCAAAATGGCCCAATCCGGGATCCCTGCCCTGCAAGTCTCCGGAAAGATCATCCGCGATATTCACATGAATTCTTCGCGCCAGGAGATCGTGCGAAACTGGCTCTACGAATATACCGGCTACCGCGGCCTGCTGCTGGCAGAGGTGCTGCCTGACTCAACGCTCCCTGCCGACGAGCAGACCGCCCGCATGATTAAGGCCGGGATAGATCTGTTTATCACCCCCCGCGCACAGGCCGACGATGTATATTATACCTTGCTGCGCTGGGTGGAGCGGGGCTGGCTGCCCGAAGAGCAGCTCGACGAGCAGGTGCGCAAAGCTCTCAGGGCCAAACACTGGGCCGGTGCCGCCCGTGATTTCCGGGTCGCTCATGCGACACAGGCCCCGGTGCTGCGCCGCAAAGACTATCTCCTCCTCAACCGCCAATTGGCAGAGGCGACACTGACCATCGCGCGGGATTCGGCCAGCTACCTGCCATTTTACGGCCTGGGCGCGCATGAGTTTGGGGTGGTAACGGTCGGCGATCCGATGCCTGCTTTTACCACAGACCTCAATTTTTATGCAGACCTGCCCCTGGTCCATGTGCAGGCCGACTCGCAGCGCGCTACCCCTCCGCTTCCTGACAGCCTCGCCCGTTTTCACCCGCTGATTGTGGGGATCAACGATGTGCGACTCGATCCGGAGATAGATGCAGCGTTTCTCCGCTCAATAGAGCGTCTCGGAAAGCGCACCGAAGTGGTGGTGGTTAATTTTGGGGAGCTCGAAAACCTGCGCCTGATTCCACGCTTCCCGACCCTGGTCCAGGCCTATAACAATGATACCATTACGCAGTCGCTGGCGGCCCAACTTCTGTTTGGCGGCATTGGGGCAAGGGGAAAACTGCCTGTGGCACTCGGCCCGACGCTTCCGTATGGAGCCGGAGACTGGACAAGGCCCTGGCGCCTGGCCCTGACGATGCCCGAAGAGGCGGGTCTCAGCGGGCAGGCCCTCAGGCGGATAGATACCCTCGCGCAGATGGCCATACGGGCAGGGGCTACGCCTGGCTGCCAGATTCTGGTGGCCAAAAGCGGCAAGGTGGTTTATCACAAAGCCTTTGGCTATCAGACCTATAGCAGGGAGCAGGCCGTTTTGCCGACCGACCTGTATGACATAGCATCCGTTACCAAAATCGCTGCGACCACCCTCGCCACGATGAAACTCTATGACGAGGGCAAACTGAACTTAGACGATCCGCTGAGCCGCTTTTTTCAGCGGCGACCTTCGGCGGGTGGCCCTGTATGGGTGAGCGATACCCTGATGATTCCGGATCAATATTCGGGGGGCTCTTTTTACGATCCGAATGCAGGGGACGAATATTACGACACTATTCCCTGCGGCGACTCTCTGATGGTGATCCGCAGGGCGCTGCTCGATCCGGGGCAGCAGCCTCCGGTGTTTGACATCCGCCTTTCGGAACTTCTGACCCACCGTTCGGGCTTGCCTGCGGGTTTTGCCACCTACCAGTTTGCCCGGCCCACCCGGCGGCTCCCGGCCTGGTACAGATCCTCGTATGAAGAGGCCTTTGCGATTCCGGTGGCTGAGCGGATGTTTTTGCGCAATGATTATATGCAGGCGCTGTGGAATGAAATTCTCTATATGCCTGTAAATCAGGCCAAACCCTATCTCTACAGCGATGCCAACATGGTGCTGCTCCAGCAGGTGATAGATACCCTGAACCAGGAGCCGATGGACCGCTACCTGACGCGGGTGTTTTACAATGACCTGGGCATGCGCCGTACCTGCTTTAACCCGCTGAATACCTTTCCCGCTGAACGAATCGCCCCCACCGAAAACGACCGCGAATGGCGCGACCAGGTGCTGCGCGGCTATGTGCATGACCCTACTGCGGCCCTGATGGGCGGGGTGGCGGGCAATGCCGGGCTGTTTTCGACGGCATCGGACCTCGCCCACCTCTGTCAGATGTGGCTGAATAAAGGCAGCTATGGCGGTGTGCAGTTCCTGAAGCCGGAGACCGTTGATCTCTTTACCCGCCGCCGGGAAGGACACAGGGGCTATGGCTTTGATATGCCGCCCCTCGAAGGCCCCTACCTGATTGGCGAAAGCGCCTCCCGCAACTCCTATGGCCATACGGGCTTCACGGGCACCTGTGTCTGGGTGGACCCTGATCAGGAACTGGTGTACATTTTCCTGTCCAACCGCGTGTCTCCGGACGCGGGCAACTGGCGGCTGAACAATATGCGGATCCGCGAGCAGATTCATGATGCGATCTACCGTGCCCTTTCGCTGGGCAGCCAGCGCGACACCGAGCTGTGGGTGGCTGCCAGATGAGGCATATCTTTCGTATCTTCGCGCTATATAGGAACCCTGGTATGAAGATAACCCTGCTGTTGTTTGTGCTTGCCTGCTTTTGCAGTGCGGCATTTGCCCAGAAAGAGCCTGGCATTCATCTGGCATCTATCCGGAATTCCTCCTTTAAACCCGCAACGCCCCAGGGGCGCGGAGGCGACAGCGCTTTTCTGGAATATGTGATCCGTGAGGTGCTGGAGTCACCCGAAGACATTCGTTTTGTGTCTAACCGCGAACTGCTGACACCGCTCTGTGTGCAGTATTGCAGCGAAGACATCCTGGTGCTGGACGACTCGACGAAGGGAGATAAAGTGAAGTTTATTCTGAAAACGCGGCCCTATCGCCCGGAAGGAAAAAGCCTCACCTTTCGCGTAGCCAGCAGCGACAGCCTTATTTCGGGGATTAATGGAAAACCCGCATACGGAGCCGTAACACAATTGCCTGAAAAAGAAATAGATACCCTCATTCTCCGCATTAACGGAAGGCCGCTGAAAGTGCCCCGCGAAGCCTACAGCGATCTGTTTAACCCCAATATGTGCGAGTTTGACCTGTTTCAGCAGGGGATCGAAGGCTATTATTCCCTCGAAGGCTCCTTTTTGTATCTCTACATCTACGGCGGCGAAGGGCAAAATCTCTATGTGGCCAAGCTGATCTTTGACCGGCAGCAATACCTGAAAAAAGTAGTGGTCGAATATCCGGAACTGCTGCGCTACCGGGTGATGCGGGAGACCTTCATCGGCTACTGAGGTGCAGGGGTGCTTTGATGGCTGGATATGGAGCTTCGTACATCTGTCTGAGCGCTGCGAGGCTGTTTTGATTGTGCGCAGTGCCCATACTGGCGAGGATTTTCTGCTTTTCGCGCCGGGTCAGGTGCCAGCTCAGGGAGGCTGGTTGGTCGCTGGTTTCGCGGGGGTATTCAAAGGTGAGTACTTCGACTTTCCCATGAAACCACTCCTGCATAAAGGCCAGCATATAGTCATTGGACATGTCTCTGGACTCTGTCATGGAGTAATAGCCACCGCCGAGGGGCTGAAAGATGCCATAGCCTCCTTTTTCATCTGAAGAGGCGCGGATAGGGTCCTGGCGGTCATTGTCACGGATTTGCACCACCAGAATGCCAGCCGTATTTTCCTCAAACCATTCCCTGAACTCAAATAAATAGCGGATGCAGGTCTGTGTACCGTAGTTATCAATCGCTCCGGCATCCATCACCTCCATCACGGGCTTGCTTGGCAGGCGCACCACAGGCAGGATAAAGGGGAAGGTCGCATTCATCCGCAGGGCGGTGCTCATCAGCAGGCTGTCGGGCTGCTGGTCTTTGTAGAAGCGACGGAACTCGATGCCGCAGCCTTTGGCGAAATAATGCTCCGAAACCTGGTTGGGACGGGCGAGAAAAGACACCGGACTCGCCGAAACATAGAGCTGTCGTCCCTGGTTCAGAATGGTGGGCGTGAGAATAACGGTGGGTATAATGCCCTGATATTCAGGCGTCTGATAGTCTCCCAGCCTCCGGTCGCGAAACTCCGGCAGGTTGGCCACCAGCTGGCGGTCGAAGGAGTAGCCCGCCTCCCGGTCATAGGTAAAGCTCCCCACCGAAACCTGGCGGTGCGGCAGCAGAATATCCGTGAATTTTTTAAAGAAAATGCGGTTGAGCATATCCTGAGAGATGTTTTCCGCAAAACAATCATCCGAAAGGTCGAGTTCCTGGCCCTGCTCCTGCCGCATTTTCAGCTCGCGGAAATACGAAAGGCCAAACATGCCGCCCGAAGCTCCGGTCATCAGGCGCATTTCATCGGAGACGCGGCCCCCGGTTACGCTGTCCATCTGCTGGAGCACATTAAATGTCCAGTAGGCGGAGCGCAGGCCCCCGCCCGAGGCAGTTACCAGCACAGCCGTAGGTTTGGCATGCTTGCCGTAGCGCTCCTGATAGCGTTTTTTCCAGTTTTCGAGCATGGCGAGGGTCTCTTCGCGGTCGCTGTCGTAGTGCGCGCGTGAGGCGGTTTCCTCTATGTATGCGGGTGTGTAGGGGGCGGTATGGCTGTAGTCTATGCCGAAAGCGCGGTGTTCTTCATGAAAAAAGCCTAACTGGTTGTAGGCGGCGATCAGTCCGGCGATCACTGCGACCGTGAGGATGCCTGAGCGGCGAAACCAGAAGTCCACTGCACCGATGATCATCATAAACAGGGAAAGGATAAGCAGGAAGCTGGCCCCCGCCGGAATCTGGAAAGGGCGTCTGTCTTCGAGCAGGCCCAGGACAGCAATCAGCACAAAGGTGAGCACCTGGAGGATCAGCAGCTTGCCGTGGTGCTGCTTGAGGCCCTTGACGATGTCGCGCAGCTTGCTGTGGTCTGCCGGATCTACATGTACCTTCTGGAAAGGAAAGAGGATGTACCAGTCTGTTTCCTGAGGGGTACGCAGGCCTTCGCGGGCTTTTCCGAGGAGCACCTGACGGTTTTGCAGGGCATTGCTCGAAGCGAGGCCGCGTTCGAGGCGGGTTCCCCAGCGGATCAGGCCCCGGTTGGCAAAAAAATAGGTGGCCGAGAGCAGAAAAACCGATCCGATGCCCAGCAGCAGCCCCGAAACCCGTGCAAATACCTCCCAGGTAAAGCCTTCATTGACCCCGATGTGGTAGGCAGTGAATTTTCCGAGGTAAAACATCAGAAAAAGGCCCGGTATCAGGAAATTGTTGTAGCACAGCGTATAAAAAGGGCTTACAGTATCCGCGATAAAGTGAAAGCGGTAGCTCTCGTTGATATAGAGCGTGATCATGTAGGCGAAAATAAACGCGCCCAGGGCAGAGCCTACGATAAAGACACTCCAGAAACTTTCTTCGCCCAGGTACTCAGGCTCCAGAAACAGAAACGATCCCCCAAAACCGCCTCCGATCAGGCCCGAAGACAGGCCCAGCAGAACCAGCCACAGCGAAAGCAGGAGCTTATGGCTCTTCAGTTGCCGCGCGATCAGCTGCACGGGCAGAGAATGATACAGATCCAGGGTGAAGGCTTGTACTTTTTTCATATGCGTCTTCGGCTTTGGGTGGAATACTCCGCTTTCCCGGCTGTATTTCCGAGTCAATCAGGGGCCTTTCATTACGGAAACTATTTACAGGTAAGACATTTATCTTAATACGAAAAAAGATAAGCTCTGGTATGCCTGGAAGCGGCACGCCGGATGGATTATTATACACGCTTCTGAAACAATACCCTGAAATGGATGTTGTCAACTAAACCCTCAACGCATCATTTTATGAAACATTTCCTTACGCTTATCACGCTGATCTGTCTTGCTCATGTTGTTCCTGCCCAGCTCCATATTATGGGCACGGTTTACAACGCGAGCGAATCTTCTACCAGCGTCATCCGCTGGAATGCCCTCACGGGTGTACCCACCGACACCATTGAGACGCCTTCGCAATATGTAGTGGTTGGCTCCTCCATATTTGATGCCTTCAACAACCAATATTATTTCACAGGCGAAAATGGCACCTACCGTGTGGACTTCGATGCCGATACCACAAGCGCGACAGGAAGCGTGATCTTAGGCAAC
>RDXT01000674.1 GCA_004292985.1 Bacteroidota bacterium | reverse complement strand
CGAACGGCTCCGGGCCGAAGCCACCACCTCCGTCGAACTGCTCTTTGGTCGCGAAACCCTCAGCCCCGAACTCTTCAAGCTCCTCGACAAGAACCACATGACGGTGCTCAACGACGAGGAGATCATTATCTACAATTACCAGAACAAAATTATCTACGAAAGCGGCACCGACTTCCTTAACGTCCGCAAGGCCGACCTCGACCGCGTGCGGCTCACGGGTGAGGCTTTCTGGCGCGAGGGCGACCGCGAAATTATAGGTATCCCCTACAACGACGCCCGAAATCGGTTTGTGGTGTTTGCATCGGCGGTCGATAAGTACGGGTTCAGCAAGCAACGGACCCTGGCTCTGCTGCTGGTGGTGGGCTGGCTACTCGGAACAGGTGTGGTGGCCCTCACAGGCTATTACTTTGCGGGACGCGCCCTGCAACCCATTCAGCGCATTTTGGGCGAGGTGGATGCCGTGACGGCTTCGAGTCTCAATCAACGCCTGCACGAAGCCCCCAACGATGACGAGCTAACTCAACTCGCCCGCCGGTTCAACCGCATGCTCGACCGGCTTGAGGAGGCTTTCCGAATGCAGCGGGCCTTTGTCTCGAACGCGTCGCACGAGTTGCGCACGCCCCTCACGGCCATCACGGGGCAACTCGAAGTGGCCCTGCTCGCCAACGACGACCCCGACGAACTCCGCGAAACGATTCACTCGGTGCTCGACGATGTCCGGGGCCTGAACCGTCTGGCTAACGGCCTCTTGAGCCTCGCCAACGTGAGCCTCGATGAGTCGGCGGTGAAAATGCAACCCCTGCTGGCCGACGAACTGATGTGGCAGATGCGTCAAACGCTGCTCAAACAACACCCCCACTACACGGTGCTGGTACTCCTACCCGACCAACAAGCCGATTGGCAACTGGTGGGCAACGAGAGTCTCTTAGGGTCAGCCTGTTATAATCTGCTCGAAAACGGGGCCAAATACTCACCCGACCACCGCGTTACGGCCCAACTTTCGGCCACCGCCGAAGCCGTCACGATTCGGGTTCACAACGATGGGCCACCCTTAGACGCCGACGAACTGCCCGAACTCTTCAAACCCTTCCGGCGGGGCAGCACGGGCCGGGGCATTAGCGGGCACGGCATTGGCCTTTCGCTCACCGAGCGCATCGTCCGGCTCCACCGGGGCCGCATCAGCGTGGAGTCGAGTGCCGAAACGGGCACGGTCTTCACGATGATGCTCCCCCGGAGGCAGACGCCTTAACACCAACTACTCAGGCAATTCAATTACTTAGATAGGCTATTTGGGAAGTGTTGTTAAATCACAATCAGAAGTGTAAGTTTGAAGCATCTAAACTTCTATACCACAATGAAAAACCTTCTAGCATACTCAAAGGTATTAGTGCTTCTGAGCCTGATTTCCTCAGCACTCGTTGGTTGTACTGACAAGCAAATTGGCAAAGAGGAAAAACCGGATGTAAAATCCACTAATTGGGTGCGCATTGATAGCACAATTGGCATAAAGGAGCGTAACGGACAGAGCATTTATAGCGACGGCCAACGATTGATTTTCTCGACCCCCAATGCGCTTTACACCTATCCTGGTAGTGGGTCTGCAACGCAATCGTTCCGATTTGATAA
>RDXT01000673.1 GCA_004292985.1 Bacteroidota bacterium | reverse complement strand
TCTGAGCTTTTTTACCCCGGATGTGCCGCAGCCCGGCGATGTCATTATCAATGAGTTAATGGCTGATCCGACTCCGGTGCTGGGCCTGCCCGATGCGGAGTACCTGGAACTGCACAACACAAGCAGCAAGAGCTTTGAGCTTTCCGGCTGGAAACTGAGCAATGGAACTACCGTAAGCACTTTGCCTTCTTTTGCGCTGGCTCCGGGGGCATATGTGGTGCTTTGTCCGGCGGCTTCTGCCTCCCTGCTGAGTCCTTTTGGCCCTGTGCTGGGACTTGCAAGCTGGCCTGCGCTGGTCAATGGCGGGGACAATATCGGCCTTCGTTCGCAGGCATCCGTTTTGCTGGATAGTGTTGATTATCAGCTCTCCTGGTATAAAGATGCAGCCAAAGACGATGGCGGTTACGCGCTGGAGCGGATCAATCCAAGTCCCGACGCCTGCCCCGGTTCGTCTAACTGGGCGGCTTCCGTAAGTCCTACAGGCGGAACTCCCGGGACTGCCAACAGTGTGTTCAGCACTTCGCCCGATGTGGAGCCGCCCCAGGTGATGGAGGTGAGCGTAATTTCGTCAGACAGCCTTCTGCTTTGTTTTGATGGAACAATGGACCTGAGCAGCCTGACAACACCCGCTAACTATTTCATTGATAATCAAATCGGCTTTCCTGTACAGGCCCTCGGCCAGGGAACAGACAATGCCTGTGTGCTGCTGAAACTGGCAGCCCCCCTTCAGGAAGGCATTATCTATCAGCTCATTGTGCAGGGCGTAAAAGACTGCGGTGGAAATCCGTTGGCGGCGCCCGACACAAGCCAGATCGCGCTGGGCAGCCAGGCACTTGCCTATGAGCTGGTCATCACCGAGATTTTTCCGGACCCAAGCCCCGCACGGAGCCTGCCGGAAACGGAGTTTATCGAAATCCTCAACCGCAGCACAAAAGTCATTGATCTTGCAGATGTGGTGATTACGGATGGGAGCGGGGTAGGACGCATCGCGCAGCGGGTGATCTTGCCGGGAGAATATCTGATTCTGACCAGCGAAGAAGGCGCGGCAGACTTTCAAGCTTTCGGAACAGTGGCGGGCCTCAGCGGTTTCCCTTCACTGAATAATGCAGGCGATCCGCTGTTTCTGATCGGGCCGGAAGGCGACACCCTCGACTTTGTGATCTACAGCGACGACTGGTATGGCGACGTGGACAAAGCCGATGGCGGATGGACCATCGAGCGGATTGACCCGGATTTCACAGGGTGCAACAATCCCGCTAACTGGCTGGCCTCCAATGATGTATCCGGCGGTACGCCGGGTCGGAAAAACAGCGTGGATGCCAATTTTACAGACAGCGATGCGCCCGTGGTAAAAGGCATTTCCGTGCTGGATGCATCCACCGTGCTGATTACCTTCAGCGAACCGATGGATGCCGGACTGCTGGGCGATCCTGCCTTTTATTCGATTGACAATGGCATCGGCGGAGCTTTAAGTGCGGCTGCACTGGCCCCTGATTATCAGCAGGTTGTGCTTACCTTTTTGCCTCTCGACACCAATGTGTTTTATACCCTGACCCTCACCGATATTGCCGACTGCTTCGGAAATACCTTAGATGCGGAGCTGAGTCTGGGCCTGCCGCTACCCGCACAGCCCGGT
>RDXT01000281.1 GCA_004292985.1 Bacteroidota bacterium | reverse complement strand
AAACCAGATCCGCTACGGCACACTGATCGTGATTTCCAATGATCCGCTGAAGGTGGTAGGCGGCGGCAGTTATATGGACGAACTGATCCGGAAAGCAGGTGGCAGAAATGTCTTCGGCGACCTCAAAGAGGCCTACCCGACCACAACTGTCGAGGAAATCCTGAGCCGCCAGCCTGAAATCCTGATTATTCCGACGCCGCGCGAGCAGGACTACGCGCAACTGATCGGCATGTATCCGGCATTGGACAATACACCCGCAGCGGCAAGCAAACAGGTGTACATCATTCATCCTGACCTGCTCTATCGGCCCGGCCCCCGGATGATTCAGGGCCTGATCGAGCTTACACACCTGATACACAACAGCTTACCGCTCCCGGTACCTTCCCATGCGGAATAATACGCGCCTCGCGATGGCGCTTCTGCCGCTGCTGCTGGTCCTTACGGCTGCCCTCAGTCTGGCTACGGGCAGCTATGAGATCGGCTGGGGTGAAATTTTGCAGGCGCTAACAGGTCAGGAGACAGCCCGCTCGGAGGTTATTTTGAATTTGCGGCTCCCCAGGGTGCTTTTATCTCTCTTTACCGGGGCCAATCTTACCCTTGGGGGCATCTATATGCAGGCATTGCTCCGGAATCCGCTGGCAGACCCCTACATTATGGGTCTTACTGCCGGAGCGGGGCTGGGTGTGAACCTCGTGATCCTCGGAATTATTCCCCTGACGGCCTTTACCCTCCTCACCTACCCTACTTTTGCCTCATTAGGTGCCATTGCCAGCCTTTTGCTCGTGCTGGGCCTCGGATTCCGGAGCCTATCCCGGCAGGATGAGCGCCTGATTATTGCGGGGGTAGCTGTAAGCTCTATCTGTACAGCCCTGACCGGTCTGCTCATTTACCTATTTGCCCAGGACGATCAAGTGCGACAGGTGGTTTTCTGGTCTTTTGGTAATTTTAACAAAGCGGATACAGGTGCGGCGCTGGTGAGTGGCCTGTTGCTGCTTATATCCCTGGCGGGCGGCTGGCTGCTCGGCCCCCGGCTCGATGTGCTGGCCCTGGGCGATTTCGAAGCGCAGTCGCTGGGTATGCCAGTGCAGCGGATCAAACTGCTGCTACTGCTGCTTACTTCTGTCTGTGTGGGGGGAAATGTGGCTTTTTCCGGCCCTGTGGGCTTTGTGGGGATGATGATTCCGCATGTGAGCCGGGCTTTATTCAGCGAAAAACACCGGATACAGATACTCCCTGCCGCGCTGCTGGGAGGAACCTTTCTCTGCGCCTGCGACCTCCTCAGCCGATGGATCTCGCCCCCTGCGGGTATTCCGATCGGCATTGTTACGGCACTGCTGGGCGTTCCTTTTTTTATGTTTTTGCTGTGGCGGGAGCGGAGGTAGGATCAGAGTAAGCCTCACTCCTCCTCCAGCATCTTCCGGTAGGTAGCCAGTTCGGCGGTGCGGGCTTCGTCCAGCTTCGGGTATTCCATACGCATCGAGCGCATGTGGGTCAGGATGGTCTCCGCCACGATCAGGCGGGCCTCGTGTTTATTGTCGCCGGGCACCACGTACCAGGGCGCATGCGGGGCGGCAGTTGCGTTGATACATGCCTCATAGGCAGCCATATAGGCATCCCAGTGCTTGCGCTCTTTCACGTCTCCGGCAGCAAATTTCCAGTTTTTAGAAGGCGTTTCGATGCGGTCCAGAAAGCGCTTTTTCTGCTCGTCTTTGGAGATATGCAGGTAAAACTTCAGGATATGGGTACCGTTGCGGTGAAGATAGGATTCCAGGTTGCGGATATCCTCAAAGCGCTGCTCCCATACTTTTTCCGGCTGGCTCACCATTTCGGCAGGGATACGCTGCACCTGCTGCAATATCTCCGGATGCACCCGGACCACCAGCACTTCCTCATAATATGAGCGGTTAAATATGCCGATATTCCCGCGCTGGGGCAGGGCGAGCTGGGTGCGCCAGAGAAAATCGTGCTGCAACTCCGTCTCCGAAGGCCTTTTGAAAGAAGTCACCTCCACGCCATGTGGATTTACCCCTGTCATGACATCGCGGATCACCCCGTCCTTACCTGCGGCATCCATCGCCTGAAACACCAGCAGCAGCGCATAGCGGTCGTGGGCGTACATGAGGTTTTGCAACTCATCTATCTGGGCGCCGTAGTCCGCAATAAGGGCTTTGTACTCCTTTTTATCTGCTGTAATGTCGGGCGCTTCTGTGGGGAAGGTAGAGAGGTCCAGCGGGCGGGAGCCATCAAAACGCCAGGATGCGAGGTCAATTTTTGGGTGCATAGCCATGAATTTAGCCCCGCAATATACACAATCGGGTGAAAGTCGCTAACAGAATGCTTTACCAGCCAATCGAAAGGCCATTTCCGGTAAAGGTCACATGCTTTAGTATCTCTTCGATGCGCGGATTCGCCATGCGGTGGTGGGCCAGGTACTGCCAGCTATCGAAGAGCAGCAAAAATCCGCCCTGCAAGACCAGGGAGCGTCCGTAGCCTTTGAGCCGTTCGGGGCGGTTGAGGGTCGTTTTGGATCGCTCGATCATCCAGGCGCCTGCGGTCATATAGGTAAAGTTGAGGGCGCAGTTAAACAGAATGATCCGCTCCAGCTTGTCCTGCTCGGCGAGGGTTCCGGCGAGGTCCCACACTGCCGGATCGGCGGTATAGCTGCCATACAGCCCTCCGGCGGCCAGCCCGAGGTTGATGAGGTTCCAGCCTGCGTTCATTTCATGAAAATAGCGGGTGGGGCCTTCGCTGCGGCTGCGCAGAGCCACGCCAGTGACCATATTGCCCAAAGCCCAGCCCCCCAGGATGTACATATTGGTCTTGTTGAGGCGAAGGCGGTTTTCGTTGATGCTCAGCAGGGCTTCTGACTGGGCAAACAGCGGCATCGCACAGAGCAGTGCGGCAACGATGAGTAACAGGCGACGGCGTTCCATTTTTATCGTATAACTTTTAACCGGAATGCTTTGTTTATCTATATCTTTGCCGGAAAACACACACAGACACAAACCAGAGAAAAACTTCCCTCGTTATAATAGTAAATATTCTCTTATGAAACGATATGCTGCCCTGTGGATCCTGAGTGCTGCGCTGCTGCTGGCGGCCTGCAAAGGAGGCGATAACCCCAAAAACAAAGGCACTTTTGAACTTCAGTTTGTCGCTAAGGTCGGCGGACAGGTATTTGAGAAAAATCAGAATTTTGAAAATATCCTCGGACAGACCTTCAGCCTCGAAACCTTCAAAGCCTATATCTCCAACATCAAACTGGTGAAGGAAAACGGCGAGGAGCTGGCGCTGGCAGATGTGGTGCTGTATGACTTTGCCGAGGGTGTCGCCCACAAAACAGACCACGGCGAGGGTGTTTTTAAGGGATTTGAGGTGCCTGCCGGGAAATATAAAGGCCTGAAATTTGGCCTCGGCGTGCCCGCAGCCCTTAACAATGGCAACCCTGCGGTATATGCCGATGCCCAGCCGCTGAGTGTGAGCCAGGGGATGCACTGGAACTGGACTACCGGCTATATTTTTGTGAAAATGGATGGCGTGGTGGATCCCTCCGCTGCGGCAGGTGATGAAAAAGGCATTACCTACCACATGGGAACCAACGAACTCTACCGCGAAAAAAGCTACCTCCTCCCGGAGCATGCCTTCCAGATTGTGGAAGATGAGGAACTGCAATTTATCATCGAGGTGGATATCAACCGCTTTTTTTACAACAGCGCAGATAGCATAGATATGGTGCAGACCAATTTTACGCACTCGACTCCGGTCGGCTCGGACTCTTATCTGCTGGCAGAAAAAATCATGAACAACTTCGCGGAGCGCTCCCTCTACAAACAGCCTTTTTGAATATGCGCACACATCACACAGCATATCTGTATGCAGCAGGACTGGCGCTAATGCTCCTGTTTGCCTGCTGCAAGCCGGACCCGGTCGAAGATCCGAGCCTGAAAGAGATCGAACTTTCGGTGCCTGCACACTTTCCCAAACCGGTGATTCCGGCAGATAACCCTCTGACACAGGCTAAGATAGACCTGGGCAAAAAGCTGTTTTTCGACCCGATTCTCTCCAAAGACCGCAGCGTTTCCTGTAGCTCCTGCCACTTACAGGCCAATGCCTTTTCAGACCCGCGCAAGATCAGCCTGGGGGTAAACAATGTCCCCGGCACCCGCAATGCGCCGCCGCTGTTTAACCTGGTCTATCACAAGTCTTTTTTCTGGGACGGCTCCAACCCCATGCTCGAAACACAGGCACTGTTTCCCATCGAGGCACCCTTCGAAATGAATCTGCCCATTGACTCTGCCATTGCCCGCCTGAAACGCCATTCAGAATACCCCAAACTCTTCGCCCATGCCTTCGGAGACAGCATCGGGGTGAGTGTCAAGGGATTAACGGATGCACTTTCCTGCTACGAACGCAGTTTGCTCAGTACCACTTCCAAATACGACCGCTTTATCCAGGCAGGATTTGACTCTACGGTATTTACTCCGGTGGAATGGAAGGGCTATAAGCTCTTTTTTGCCGAGTCTGCGGGAGCGCATGCCGAGTGTTTCCATTGCCACAACGGCCCCAACATGGACGATCCCGAGGGAAAGTTCCGCAACAATGGCCTCTATCTGTATTATGAAGACCTGGGCAGATACAATGTTACCGGAAGCCCCTTCGATATAGGTAAATTTAAGGTTCCTTCTTTGCGGAATGTTGAATACACGGCTCCTTATATGCACGATGGCAGCCTGCCAACCCTCGAAGCGGTGCTCGACCATTATGGCAGCGGCGGGCAACTCAACCAGAACCGCGACGTGCTGATGGGAAACATTATCCTGAGTGCGGAAGAGAAGCAGGCCATCATCGCTTTTCTGAAAACATTGAGCGATCCCGGGCTTTTGACCAATCCTGCCTACGCGCCGGACTGAAACCTCCTTCATTTGTCCTGCATTACCAGAAAGTCCCAGGTATCCCACTCCCAGAGCGGCGTTTCCGGGATATAATGCGCTGTGAGCGACAGCTCCGAAAAGCCGAGGGTCTTGCGGTAGGCAAGCTTATATACGTTGTTTTTGCGCGCAGTAATATAGGTGTGCACACGCGAGGCGCGCTTGCTGAACAGAGGCTCGTTAGAAATGGCTTGTAAAAAGCCGAGGACCTGGCGATAGCCTTCCGAACCCTGGCGGGGCACGATATACACCTTCCGCATGCGGATGCGGTAAAGCTTGCCGCAAAAAAAGTCATAGGTATATTCCGCTCCGTAGGCCTGCACCACGATCTGGCTGCCAGGTGTACGATCAATAAATGCCGTCTGCTCCCAGCGCGAGAGCACCTCCTCCACAGAGTGGTAGCTGCTGGAAAAATCCAGAAAAAAGGGGTTTTGTGCCCTTGTATGAAGGGACAGGAAGCATAGCAGCAGAAGGGGCAGGCGTAGAAGGAATTTCATACAAGCGAGTACGCTTAAAGATCGGCATTTCCCCGGTATTTCAAACAAAAATCTGCTGGGAGGCCCGGAAGCGCCTGATATTCAAGCCGATTTTACGGAAAAAGAGCACATGGTTCGCACAGTAAGACTAAACATAGTTTGGTATTATCACTTTTTGCAAAATAATTTTGTTTAACCTTAAACACTTATCGTTAAACAGAGTTATCTATACAGAACGTCATATGACAAGTGCGATATTACCTTACCTACTAACTCTTTTTTATGGATACTTTTCTCGCGAACCTTCCCCTGCTGGCCAACCAGCTCAAAGCCGGTGATGCCATTGGCTTTACCTTTTTCACAGGCTACATGTCAATGTTTGCCGCTTCGGTATTCTTTTTCTTCGAGCGTCAGAATGTAGATGGCAAATGGAAGACCTCCCTGCTGGTGTCAGGTCTGATCACGATGATTGCCGCTGTACACTATTACTACATGCGCGATTATTATCTTGAGATCTCCGCAGCAGCAGAAGCCGCAGGTCGTGCTCTGCTTCCAGGCGAGGCTTCCCCAACCCAGTTCCGCTACATTGACTGGACACTTACTGTGCCCCTGATGTGCGTAGAGTTTTACCTGCTGCTCAAGCCCTATGGCGCTAAAACAGCTATGATGTGGCGCCTGATCGCTGCTTCTGTGGTGATGCTCGTAGCCGGATATCTGGGCGAAGCTGTGTTCCGTGATCAAACCATTCTGTGGGGTGTGATTTCTACCCTGGGCTACCTCTGGATTGTGTATGAAGCTACTTTTGGCGAAGTGAAAAAACTGGCTGCCGAATCAAACAACCCCGACGTAGCGAATGCAGTATCCCTGCTGCGCAATTTCGTACTCGTGGGCTGGGCTATCTACCCACTGGGTTACATGACCATGCCAGGCAACCTGCTCGACGGTATGTTCAACCTCGACCTG
>RDXT01000280.1 GCA_004292985.1 Bacteroidota bacterium | reverse complement strand
CTTACCGCCCTGCCTTCCGCATCGAAAGCCACCACCCCATAGGCGCCGGGGTTGGATACGTGGTAGGCAAAGACCATTCCGCCGCCAGCCTCCGATACCTGTGTGCGGGCATCGGCCAGGGTCTGGGAGAGGTGTTCGCCATAAAAAATATTATCTCCCAGGATTAATGCGGCATCGTCGTCCCCGATAAAGTCCGCACCGATGATAAATGCCTGGGCCAGCCCCTCGGGTTTTTCCTGCACGGCATACTCAAACCGGACACCGATCCGTGCGCCATCTCCGAGGAGTTCCTGAAAAAAAGGCAGGTCGCGGGGGGTAGAGATGACCAGGATCTCACGGATACCCGCCGACAGCAGCGCTGTGAGCGGATAGTAGATCATGGGTTTGTCATACAGAGGCATCAACTGCTTGGAAACAGCAATTGTGAGCGGGTAGAGGCGGGTGCCGGAACCTCCGGCGAGAATAATACCTTTCATATGAGTGATTTTTTCCTCAAAAAGGCGAATCCAGGTCCGAAAGCAGGGGGTGATGAAGGTCTTTGTCTGACAAAACCGGAGGAATCTCGCGCCAGGGTATGGCCAGCGCGGGGTCGTCCCAGGCTATCCCGGCATCGGATGCTTTGTGGTAGTATCCGGTGCATTTGTAGAAAAAAATACAATCCTCAGACAAGACCTGAAAGCCGTGCGCAAGTCCTTCGGGGACATAGAGCATTTTGCCTTCTCCGGCAGTCAGCTCCACCGCCAGGTGCTGGCCGTAGGCGGGAGAGTCTTTGCGGAGGTCCAGGGCCACGTCGAGGACTTTTCCTCTGAGGGGGGAGATCAGTTTACCCTGCGAAAACGGGGGCCGCTGGTAATGCAGCCCCCGTAAGGTTCCGTAGGTAGAAAAAGATAGATTATCCTGAACAAAGCGGAGATGGCCCAGCCCGATTTTTTCAAATTCCTGCTGGTTGTACAGCTCGGTAAAATAGCCTCTCGGGTCGCCAAAAACATCCGCTTCTATGATCCAGACGCCGGGAAGCGCTGTCTCATACCTGCGGTACGCCATGTACTTGTTTTTTGAAATATTCGATAGTCCGCTTCAGGCCTTCGTGACGGTCGATCTTGGGTTCCCAGCCGAGGATCGCCCTTGCGCGGGTGATGTCGGGCTGGCGCACTTTCGGATCGTCCTCGGGCAGCGGGTGGTACAGAATCTCGCTCGAAGAGCCTGTGAGCGCGATGATTTCCTTTGCGAAATCGAGGATGGTGATTTCGGCAGGGTTGCCAATGTTCACCGGCATGATCTCGTCGCTCAGGAGCAGGCGGTAGATACCCTCCACGAGGTCGTCCACGTAGCAGAAACTGCGGGTCTGTGATCCGTCGCCGAAGACCGAAAGACCTTCGCCGCGAAGGGCCTGGCCTACGAAAGCCGGGAGTACGCGGCCGTCGTCCAGTCGCATGCGGGGGCCGTAGGTATTGAAAATCCGCACGATACGGGTCTCCACACCATGTACACGGTGGTAGGCCATGGTCATAGACTCCATAAAGCGCTTGGCTTCGTCATACACACCGCGGAGGCCAATCGGGTTTACGTTGCCCCAGTAGTCTTCACGCTGCGGGTGGATGAGCGGGTCGCCATACACCTCGGAGGTACTGGCGATCAGCACGCGGGCTTTTTTCTCCTTGGCGAGGCCCAGGATTTTGTGTGTGCCCAGCGCACCTACCTTGAGGGTCTGGATCGGCAGTTTAAGATAGTCTATCGGGCTGGCAGGGGAGGCAAAGTGAAGGATGTAGTCCAGCTCGCCTTCGACAAAGGTATAGTTGGTCACATCATGCTTCACATAGGTAAAGCCTTCTCTTCCAAATAGATGCGAAATATTCTGGATATTCCCTGTGATCAGGTTGTCCATCGCAACTACCTCAAACCCTTCGGCAAGAAAACGATCGCACAGGTGGGAGCCTACAAATCCGGCGCCCCCTGTAATCAGAACCTTTGGCTTATTGCTCATTCGCTTTGACTGTTTCTGTGATGTGAATGGTTTTCCGGCCAATGGAGTAGTATGTGAAGCCCAGGCTTTCCATCATGCTGAGTTCATATACGTTACGTCCATCAAAGATCAGCGGCTCTTTCATATTCAGTTTGATCCGCTCGAAGTCAGGTGCGCGGAATTCGTTCCATTCGGTAACGATCACCAGCGCATCTACTCCTGCTGCTGCATTGTAGAGGGTATCGGTATATTGCATTTCCAGGCCGGAATAGCGTTTTACAGCCTCCATCGCCTCCGGGTCAAATGCCTGAACTTCAGCGCCCATGGCGAGGAGTTTCTCGATGATCACCAATGCAGGAGCTTCGCGAATGTCGTCAGTATTCGGCTTGAACGCAAGCCCCCATACGCCGATTTTTTTGCCGCTCAGGTCAGTCGTTCCATAATGGGCCACAATTTTCTCTACGAGTACCGACTTCTGAAGGTCGTTGACTGCCATTACGGAGTCGAGAATCCGGAAGGTATAGTCGTATTCCTGAGAGGTTTTGTAAAGGGCAGATACGTCTTTGGGGAAGCATGAACCGCCGTAACCTACACCTGGGAAGAGGAAACGCTTGCCAATGCGGGAGTCGGTGCCGATGCCCTGGCGCACATTGTCCACGTCGGCGCCTACGCGCTCGCAGAGGTTGGCCATTTCGTTCATAAACGAAATTTTGGTAGCCAGGAAGGCGTTGGCGGCGTACTTTGTCACCTCGGAGCTACGCTCATCCATAAACAGGATGGGGTTGCCCGACATCACAAAGGGCTTGTACAGGCGGCGCATCACTTCGATAGCACGCTCGGAGCGGGTACCTACCACAATACGCTCCGGCTTCATGAAGTCCTCGACGGCATAACCTTCCCGCAAAAACTCGGGGTTGGAAACCACATCAAAAGGCACATCGGTCTGGGAAGCGATGGCAGCGCGGACTTTGTCGGCAGTGCCTACGGGCACGGTGCTCTTGGTAACGACCACGCGGTAGTCGGTCAGCAGGGAGCCGATTTCATACGACACCCCTAATACATATTTCAGATCTGCGGAGCCATCCTCCATGGGAGGGGTCGGCAGAGCCAGAAAAATCACTTCAGCAAATTTCACAGCTTCGGCCAGAGAGTCCGTAAACAGAAGACGTCCCTCTTTGCTGTTGCGTTCGAACAGGTTTTCGAGGCCTGGTTCATAAATGGGCACTTCGCCCGCCCGGAGTTTAGCAAGTTTCTCCTGGTTGTTGTCCACACAAAGCACATCATTTCCTGCCTCTGCGAAGCAGGTTCCTGTAACCAGACCAACGTAGCCGGTTCCTACGACTGCGATTTTCATGCGAAATTTGTTTATGCGTTTACGATGAGACGTTGAATAATTTCCCGAAGATGGGTAACGATATATACCTGCTGCGCTTCGTCGAGTTCGGAGTGCATCGGCAGGCTCAGGACTTCTTCACACAGACGCTCAGAAACAGGGAAGTCACCTGCCTGATAGCCGTATGCTTCGTATCCTTTCTGAAGGTGTGTGGGTACGGGGTAGTAGATCATGGAAGGCACTCCCTTTGCCGCAAGCTCACGCTGGAGGGTGTCGCGCAGCTCGCGTCCTCCGGTGATCCGCAGGGTGTACTGGTGAAATACGTGGGTGCCATTGTCATGCCACACAGGCGTGACCACGCCTTCGAGACCTGCGAGCAGGCTGTCGTAGCGGCGGGCGGCTTCGCGGCGGGCATCGCTATAGGTCTGCAAATGGCGCAGTTTCACATCCAGAATAGCAGCCTGAACTGAGTCGAGGCGGCTGTTTACCCCGATGGATTCGTGGTAGTATTTGACCCGTGCGCCGTGGTTGCAGATGATCCAGAGTTTTTCGGCCAGTTCCGGATTGCGGGAAAACAGCGCTCCACCATCGCCAAAGGCACCGAGGTTTTTGCTGGGATAAAAAGAGGTCGCACCGATATCGCCGATGGTTCCGGCTTTCTGGCGGCTGCCATCCGGGAAAATGTAGTCTGCTCCAATGGCCTGGGCTGTATCCTCGATCACATGCAGGCCGTGTCGGCGCGCAATTTCGAGAATCGGAGCCATGTCTGCTGACTGGCCGTAGAGGTGCACAGGAAGAATCACTTTGGTGCGGGGCGTAATGGCTGCTTCAATGGCCGAAACATCCATATTAAAGGTGTCGGGATTCACCTCCACAAATACGGGCCGCAGTTTCAGAAGTGCAATCACCTCTACCGTAGCAATATACGTAAATGTGGGAGTGATGACCTCATCGCCCGGCTGAAGGTCCAGAGCCATCATGGCTACCTGAAGGGCGTCTGTACCATTGGCACAGGGAATCACATGGGGTACATCCAGAAAGGCGGCAAGGTTTTTCTGAAATTGTTTAACGATAGGCCCATTGATATAGGCACCGCTGCGAATCACCTCCAGCACCGACTGATCTATCTCAGACTGGACTTTCTGGTACTGGGTGATGGTGTCCACCATTTGAATATTCATACGTAAGCAATATTTCTGATTCGGCTGCACATATTATACAGCAAATGTATCGCGCGCTTCTGCACCATAGGAAAAAACTACCCAAACAGATATACTTCAGGGGTGACTGGTGAATATCTTACTTTAAAAGGAACGTGTGTTTTCTGTAAATTGCGGTAGTATCCTGAAGCGGACCTTCTGCACAAAGATACAGGATGCATTTACATCACAGACAAATGACCCGATCCTTTATTGCGGCGATCTTTTGCATTATCTTACTTAGCCATAGTGCAAGGCTTCGCGCCCAGGTTTCTATCTCTGACTCTGTCATCAGCCTCACGCTGCTCGACATTGTATATGTAGGGCAGTTCACAGGGGCTGATCTGGCTGCGCAGACGGGGTATTCCTCCCAACTGGGCCTCGATGCGCACCACAAATTCCGTAGCCAATGGTATGCCGGAGGGGGTGTGCATGTATTTTTTTCAGAATCGGTAAAATCAGAGGGCCTTTTGGGCGATCTTCTTACGCCGGACGAGCTGCTGGTGGCCAATAACGGCACCCTGACCGGGGTCAATTATCTGGTCTCCGGATTTGTGGTGCCGCTGAGTGTGGGCCGACTCTTCCCGGTGATCGAAAAGCATAATCTTAATTCGGGCATCTATGTCGAAGGGGGCATCCAGTACCTTCAGCATAAGGTCAATTACCGCCTTCGGGGCGACCCGGTGGCAGCCCTGAGCGGCGAATACCTCAAGGGCTACGACCGTCTGAGCAGCGGATGGGGCCTGCGTCAGGCATTCGGCTACCGCTACTTAGATAGCAAGGGCCTGCTTAACCTGTCTTTTGGGCTGGATATCAGCGAAAACTTCACCCGTGGCCGCCGCTCGCTCAACTATGCCACCGGCCTGCCCGGCAACCAGCGCCGCATAGACCTGCTCTATGGCTTTCATGCCTGCTGGACCTTCCCGCTCTACAACCGCGCCCCCAACAAGACCTATTATTACTGATGCGGCAGCTCTACACCCTGGGTATCAGGCTCTATGGGCTGGCGCTGTGGCTGGCGGCGGCATTCCGGCCCAAGGCCCGGATGTGGGTGCAGGGCCGACAGGACTGGCGCGAAAATCTCCAAAAAGCCCTTCCTACACACACTGCGCCCCGCTTTTGGTTTCACTGTGCCTCCCTCGGCGAGTTTGAGCAGGGCCGCAACCTGATAGACCTGCTTCGCGCAAGCTATCCGCAGGGGCAGATTGTCGTGTCTTTTTTTTCACCCTCGGGCTACGAAATCCGCAAAACCTATCCCGCAGCGGATCATGTCTGCTATTTGCCCTTAGACACCCCAGGCAATGCGGCTGATTTTGTGCGGATTCTCCGTCCGGATGTCGCCTTTTTTGTCAAATATGAACTCTGGATTCATACGCTGGCGGCCCTGCGCAAGGCCAGGGTACCTACCCTGCTGATCTCCGCCCGCGTGGGTGAAAGCAGTTCCTTTCTCCGCAGCCCGCTCAGGGGCCTTTACAAAGAGGCTTTTGCCGGATTTCGCGCAATATTCACCCAAGACGAAGATTCTGCCCGGCGTATCCGTGATTTTTCGGGAAATGAGCAGGTATTCGTAAGCTATGATACCCGCTACGATCGTGTGACCGCCAACCGGGAAGCATTTGCAGACATTCCGGAAATAAGCGCTTTTGTGGGAGGTCGCACCTGTATGGTTGCAGGCAGCACCTGGCCCGCAGACGAGGCCCTTGTGTTAGAGTCATTTACCCATCTGATACAAGAGCACGACCTTTGTCTGATCATTGCGCCGCATGAAATTCATCCGGAAGCGATCAGGAGTATGTGCCGCCGTTTTCCGGACCTCAGCCTGCTCTATTCGGAGCGGGCGCAGGCCAGCGGCAGGGAGCGCATTTTGTGGATTGACAATATCGGGA
>RDXT01000279.1 GCA_004292985.1 Bacteroidota bacterium | reverse complement strand
GCTCAAAACGTGCGGTCATTCTCATAAAGAGTGCGAGGCGGCGGTTCCGGCTGAAGGTATCGCCGAGGTCTGCCTGCATGATAAAGGTGAATAAATCCAGGCCGCTGCGGCGAAAAGACTCCATCAGCGCCTCTGGTATGGGCACCGGAAGGAGTACATGTTCCTCTGTTTCCTCTTCGCGGGGGTCCGCTTGCGGGGTAAATACCGGTATGTGGCGAAAAATCCGTTTGGCGAGGGGTATGTTGGGCTCGTTTTCGAGGCTTTCCGGCTCCAGACGGGGGTTTATCTCCAGTTTCCCGTCTAAAAAGAGGATTCCGGGGTCGGGAAGGGCAGATTCATCCTCTCCGGGCAGCTCCTGCCAGGCCCTGAGCTGCCGCAGAGGCAGGAACAAGTCCGGATTGTCCTCGGCTTCTTCGGCGAGGGCGGCCATGCGCAGGAGTTCTTTGCGGGTGTGCTCCAGTTGGGCGGCCAGTCCGATCCAGAGCATCAGGTCATCGGGGGCGCTCAGGGTCTGAAAAAAAGGCTCCCGGTCGAAGAGCAGCAGGGTTTCGCGGCAATACTTGTCGAGCCAGAAGCGGTCGCCGGGCTGGTCTTCTCCCTGAAACAGCCTTTCAAAAAGCCCCTCGACCGACTGCCGGGTGCTTTCCAGCAGTTTTCGCAGGCTGCGGATCAGCATGGCGCGGGCACGTACCCGCTCAGGGGCGCTTTCAGCCTCATGAAAGGCCCGCAGGTGGCCCTCCATCTGCTCGCGGGCAGCCCGGAGTTCGTGCAGGCCCTGTGTGTGCCCGCTGAGTTTTTCGACCCATTCGATCAGCGACTCTGAGGGGAAAAGATAGGGATCGGAGCGAAACAGCAGCCCCTGGGCCTCCGCACGCGCCAGCCGCTCCGGATCGCCTGATACCCAGGGCAATAGTTCTTCCTGGCGAAACCCGGCGCGCTGCATCCGCATATCGAACAAAAAGGCCACCAGCTTTCGCTCCTGCCATAGCAGCGACAGTATGTCCTGTGCAGGAGAAGATTTTGCCATAGCCCGGATTATTTTTCGCCTGCGACTACCACCGATAAACCTAACTGGCGCAGGGTCAGGCGGTCTGATACACGAAACAGGGGCACCAGCTGGTTGTAGAGCTTCATTTGTCCCTGAGGAATGGTCTTTTTCCGCAACAAGGTTCCCGAAAACCACCATCCGAAGATTCCGGCCAGGTTGAAATAGAAGGAAGAGCGGATGCGAAGCCCGTTGACCTCGAAGAGGCGTTTCAGCGATTTGCGGTTGTAGCGGCGGTAGTGAAACAGCTCTTCGTCGAAGCGGTTGTACAAGAGCTGGTGGGCTGGCACCAGAATCACCAGCCGGCCACCGGGGCGAAGCAGTTTTTTGCAGTTTGCGATGGCCAGGGTATCGTTTTCAATGTGCTCTATGACATTGAGTGCGAAGATGTTATCAAATTTCTCAAGCCAGGCTCCGTAGGCATTTTCAAAGTCGGGGTGAACCAGGTCCACCTGAAGTATGTCTATCAGGGAAGGGTGCCCGGCATAGGTGCTTTCGAGGTGGGTGAGATAGGAGTCGCGGATGTCGCTGAGGCATGTTTTCCATCCGGCATCGAGAAACATCCGGGAGATATTTCCGATCCCGCTGCCGACTTCCAGCACGGTACCTTCACGGAGTTCTTTCTCCACCGTGTCGTGCATCCATCGGTTAAAGTGGTGGGCGGCGGAGATGGTTTGCAGGGTTTCCAGGCCCTCCTGGTCCAACTCTTTAAACGGAAATTTCCGGACCGCATCCTGTTGTATCATGGGGTTTTATCTGACAAATCGGTACTTAAAAATGCAGTATATAGCCCGCAGGCCGTCTTTCCAGTTGATTTTTTTCCCCTCTTCGTAGGTACGCCCGTAATAGGAGATGCCTACTTCATAGATGCGGATGCGGGGCACGCGGGCCATGCGGGCAGTAACTTCCGGCTCGAACCCAAATCGTTTTTCCCGGAGTGTGAGTGACTGCACAATGTCCCGGCGAAACAGCTTGTAGCAGGTCTCCATGTCGGTGAGATTGAGACCTGTCATCATATTGGAGAGGAAGGTGAGTACATGGTTGCCGATCGAGTGCCAGAAGAACATGATCCTGTGGGGGTTGCCACCCATAAAGCGGGAGCCATACACGACATCGGCAAAGCCTTCGATGACCGGGCGCAGGAGCAGGCTGTACTCTCTGGGATCATATTCGAGGTCTGCATCCTGAATGAGCACATAGTCGCCGCTGGCTTTGGCGATTCCCGTATGCAGGGCACCACCTTTGCCCTGGTTGCGCTCATGCACCACATACTGAATGTCGCTGGCAGCCTCCTGTTCTATATACTGCCGGATGGCGGCATCGGTCTGATCAGTAGAGCAATCGTTGACCACGATCAGTTCTTTTTTGATGTTTCCGGGGAGTTGTACCTCGCGGACTTTCGTCAAAAGGAGCTGAATCGTTTTTTCTTCATTAAAGACAGGTATAACTACCGAAAGCGTTTGAATCTGCATATCCCCTCAAAAATCATTGGCTGCGGGCATTGGCGCCAGCAGTTTCCCTTGTTTAATGCGCTCGTATGCTTCTGTTTGCATACGCAGGGCCGGATGGTCGCCTTTTTCCACAGGCACATTGTCCATGTCGGAGGTCAGACGGGTTGCTTTGACATTGTCTGCCAGTTGCAAATGAAGGATTGCCAGGATTTCTGCTTTAATATCCGGGTCCGTAACCGGGAAGACCACCTCTATCCGGCGGCTGAGGTTACGGTGCATCCAGTCTGCCGATCCCAGATAAAGTTCTTCCTGCCCGTCGTTATGAAACAAAAAGGCGCGTGCGTGCTCAAGATACTGGTCAATGATCCGGATCACGCGGATATTCTCACTCAGCCCAGGCAATTCCGGACGCAAGATACAAATACCTCTGATAATCATGCGTATCTGCACCCCTGCCTGGCTGGCTTCGTAGAGTTTTTCGACCATCTGCTCATCTTCGAGGTTGTTGAGCTTGATCAGAATCTCCGCTTTTTTGCCTGCTTTGGCATGCTGTATTTCCCTTTCAATGAGGCCGATGAATCGCTCGCGGATATTAAAAGGTGCCACGATCAGCTTGCTGAAAGGAGCGGGTTTGTAATGGGCGGGGTCTTCGAGGAAGTGAAAAATCTCCTGGAGTTCACTGATAATGGCTTCGTCGGCAGTAAAAAACCCATGATCGGCATAGATACGGGCTGTCTTCTCGTTAAAATTGCCCGTACTCAGATAGGCATAGCCCCGTTGGCGGCTGCCTTCGCGGCGCATGACCAGGGCTACTTTGGCATGGACTTTCAGGCCGGGAATGCTGTACATCACTCTTGCCCCTGCCTGCTCCATCTCGGCTGCCGAGCGCAGGTTGAGCGCCTCATCAAAGCGGGCCTTGATCTCGACAAATACCGTTACTTTTTTCCCGTTTTGCGCCGCGCGGATCAGCGCCGTCACCACCGCAGAGTTGGAAGCTACGCGGTATTGGGTGACGCTGATAGATTCCACTTCGGGGTCAATGGCCGCCTGGTTCAGGAAGCGGATGACATAGTCATAGGTCTGGTAGGGGAAGTGCAGGGCGCGGTTGCGGTCGCGGATGGCTGCAATCATAAAGGAGTAGCCGTCCAGTTCCGGGTGTGGCAGGGGTGGCGTAGGGCTGCGCTCCAGCTTAGGCGCCAACGGATTGGGGAAGCTGAAAAAGTCGAGAAAGTTGTGGTAGGTGCCACCCGCCATGAGTTCTCTCCGGCTCAGCTCAAAGGTATCCATGAGGTAGCGCAGCATACTTTCGGGCATCGCCCTGTCGTACAGAAAGCGCGCCGGGTTGCCGATGCGTCTTTTTTTGAGGCTCTCGCGGATTTTTTCGACCAGATCGCCGCTGTACTCATCTTCGATCATCAGGTCGGCGTTGCGGTTTACCTTAATGCTGTGGCAGCATATGATATTGTATCCCGGAAAAATGCGGGCGAGGTTAAAGCGCACCACATCGTCGAGAAACATATAATAATGGTGACCGTCTATGGAAGGCAGCTCGGTGAAGCGGGGGAAGTAGTGTGTAGGCACCTGAAGCAGCGCATAGCGGGTACGTTTTTTCACAATTTTCCCATGTCCCGGCCCCAGCAGTTTTTCCTCACGGCTTTTCCCGCGCATTTTCACAGCCAGATACAGGGCGCCATCCCGCAAAAAGTGCACGATCTTGTCCTTGCGGAGCAACTCGGGGTGCAAAAAGGCCCTTACTTCTTCCTGAAACAGGTGCGTGATAAACTCGATATGCTCCGGCCGGGTGGGAGGAGTCATCAGCAGGTGAATCTTATTTGCCTCCAGTTCCGGCAGGATAGCCTCGCGAAACAGGCGGCCAAACTCTTCCTGCTGGACATGTACTTCCTTGTGGATAGAAGCCAGCACCTCCTCTGGCACAAAGTCCAGGGACTTACGGCTGCGCTTCTCTACTTCGAGCAGGCTTTGCACAGAGGCTACCCGCACCCTGAAAAACTCATTCAGGTTGGAAGAGTAAATGGCGAGAAACTTAATCCGCTCATATAAAGGCAGCGACGTATCACTGGCTTCCTGGAGGACACGATAGTTGAACGCCAGCCAACTCAGCTCCCGGTTAAAGTATTTGCCGTTCGAACTTAGAGACATGCAAGGACTTCGTTACGCTTTTGACCCGAATTTACGTCCTGGAATGCCGATAACCAACAATAAGCCTAATTTGACTGATTATTTAATGCGATTTCCCGTATTTCTGTTGCAAACTCAGCCGCAATTTTCTGCTTCCTGGCCTCAGAAGCGGCCAATCCGATGGCTTTCGTCGCACCAAAGCCTGCGTCACGCGTAAGGCTCCATTTACGGGAAATCCATGCATAATAATACCATAACATTTCGTTCTCGGTATTGATGGCCAGGGCCTGAAGCACCCGCGTATTGGCGGCATCGGTGTCATTGCGGGCCAGCAGTAGCTCTACCAGCCTGACCTGGGTCTCCGAGTCGAGGGGGCGTAGCTGAAGGAGGGTATCGAGGCGGGCAACCGCGAGGGCGGTATCGCCTGCGACAAGTGCCTGCTCGGCCAGCCAGCTGTAGCGCTCCGCTTCAAACACCTTGTCCTCCGATGCCGGAATGGCTACGGCGGCGGCCTCTGCGGCCAGCCCCTGGTAGAGCAAGGCCCGCGCATACTGCAGACGCAGCGGCTGAGAGGTACTGTCTATCTTCAGACCGGCTTCTATGGTCTGCCGGGCGAGGGGGTCGCGGTAGCGGTTGTAGATACGTCCCATCTCCAGATAGGGCAGTACGGAGGCAGAATCGCGGCCAATGGCATCACGGTAAATCTCCAGCGCATTTACAAAACGGTTCAGGCTGTCGGCATAGCGCCCCATCCGGATCCGCTCCTCGTCGCTCAGTTTGCCCAGGTCCCACTCGGTTTGGGCAAATACGCCCTGTCCGTAGGCGTTGAGCAGCATGGCCAGTTCGCGGGCACAGCCCTCGCGCAGCTCGGGGTAGCGGGCGCGCAGCAGGCTGAAATCAGCGGCTGCCGAGTCTTTTTGCCCCATTTCGATGCGCATCCGGGCTGCATCGAGCAGGGCGGTGGTATTCCCGGCAGCGCCAGCCAGCAAAAACTGCTGCCGGGCCATTTCGGGAGCGCCAGCCTTATAAAACCAGGCGCCCAGCAGGTAGCGGGCGGTGCCTGTGTAGGTGGCAAAGCTGCCCGCGAGGTAGTCAATCCTGCTCACGGCAAGCGAAGCGGAGTCTTTGCGCAGCCGCAGCCAGGCATCGAGCAGCATGGGGTCGGGCGACTGGGCCTCATTGGCCAGGGTGCGGATCTGGTCGCGGAGGGGCCCCTCGGCTACCTTGCCGGGATAGGCCAGCGTATAGTTGTGGGTGAGGTAATAATCTGAAGAAATATCTGCCCCTGGGCCTATTTCGAGTGCGGGCGTGTTGCCGGACAGGTTGTAATATAAGGCATTAGTCAATGCGGCTTCGGAGGGTTTGCCGCTTTCTATAGATGCCTCAAAAAAGGTGCGGGCCTCTTCTTTGCGTCCGCTTTCAAGGTAGAGAAGGGCCAGGTTGCTGCATGCCGAAGAGAGGTCGGGTGAAGACAGCAGCGCCAGCCGGAAGGCAGAAACCGCAGAGTCGGCCATGCCTGCACGATAGTAGAGCACCCCGAGGTTGCTGGCGATAAATCCGTTGGGGTTTTCCCGGTCCAGGCTTTTACCCAGCAGGCCGATCGCGGATTCATTTTGCGAGGTCAGGGTTAGAAAAGCGGCTGCATTCAGGTTGCCCCAGTCGAGTCCCAGCCTTCCGGCCTCCTGATAATGTGCCAGGCCCTCGTTGCCGCGCTCCCGGTCGGAGATCATCAGTGCGCCGAGGTTGTAGTGG
>RDXT01000672.1 GCA_004292985.1 Bacteroidota bacterium | reverse complement strand
CTTGACACGATCCAGAAAAGCCTCAAAGCCCAGGTTAATGCGGCCCCAGAGGGTTTTGTTGTTCAGATGGGTCAGTTTTCCCCAGATCGAGGCAAGCATCGGTGTGAGGGTAAATGACACCAGAAGGCTCATCAGGGTAGAAAATACCACCACCAGGGCAAATTCTTTCAGAATATTCCCAATCAGGCCACCCGTAAATGCCATTGGCAAAAACACCACCACATCCACCAGCGTAATGGCTACGGCGGTAAATCCGATTTCGCTGCGTCCGTCGAGCGAGGCTTTTACCTTGTCTTTGCCCATTTCGAGGTGACGGAAGATATTTTCCAGTACCACAATGCTGTCATCCACCAGAATACCTACCACCAGCGAAAGGCCCAGCAGGGTCATCAGGTTGAGCGAAAATCCGAGGGCCGACATGGCGATAAAGGTGGGAATCATGGCCGAAGGGATGGCCACCAGCACAAACAGCGAACTGCGCAGGCTGTGCAAAAACATCAGCATAACCACCCCTACAATCAGCACCGCCAGAAAAAGGTCTTCGATGACCGCATCGGCAGAGGCCAGGGTGTAAATGGATTGGTCGGAGGCAATTTCGTAGTTCAGGCCCTTGCTGCGGTAGCTTTCCTTGATTTCAGCGAGTTTTTCCTTCACTTCCTCGCTCACTTTCACCGCATTGGCATCATTGGTTTTATAGATTTGCATACCGATGCCCGGTTTTCCGTTGATGCGGTTGAGCGTAACGGCTTTTTGCTGGGCATCGCGGATCGTAGCCACATCGGAGAGCAGAACCTTGCTTCCATTCCCGTTGTCCTTGATAACCAGGTCATTAAGGGTTTCTATCTGGGTCAGGTTGGCATCTATCCGGATAGGCAGGCGGCTGTTTTCGCTGCTGATATCCCCCGCCGGGTAGGAGGTATTGCTGGAGGAAAGCACCTGATATACCTGCCGGGCCGAGAGTTTGTAGAGAAGCAGTTTGTCGTTGTCGAGCATCACTTCGATTTCGCGCTCCTGCCCGCCGATGAGGGTAAGCTGCCCCACCCCGGAAAGGTTGCTCAACTGCGTTTTGATATCCTGGTTAACCAGGTCGTAGAGTTCTTTGTCCGAAACCAGCGCTGTAAACGTGAGGTTCAGGATCGCAAACTGGTCGGTGCTGAAGCGGTTAACGATGGGCGTATTGGCCTCCGAAGGGAGGTTCGACCGGATCTGGTTGATGCGCCGCTCGATGTCCTGCTGGGCGCTGAGGTCATTGACCCCCGGCTTGAGCATGATGGTGATGGACGCCACATTTTGCATCGAACTGGAAGTCACAATGTCCAGGCCCTCGACCGTGCTGATCGCATCTTCGATGGGTTTGGTCACCGTATTCTGAATGTCTTCGGCAGAAGCGCCCGGATAAGCCACCTGCACGCTGATGACCCCTGCCTGAAAAGAAGGTAACAGGTTGTAATTCAGGTCCATATAGCTGATGATGCCGAAGAGGATCATCGCCACAAATGCCGTGGTAATCAGCAGCGGCCGCTTGATAGAAAGTTCAGTAATTGACATAGGGCTGGAATTAACGGACAATGGTGGTGTTGCTTCCCTCTCTGAGGTTGATCTGGCCGCTCACGACCACTTCTTCACCCGCTTTCAGGCCGGAGATGATC
>RDXT01000671.1 GCA_004292985.1 Bacteroidota bacterium | reverse complement strand
CAAATATGACAGCTTTCATTAAAACAGGGGTGAAGTGTGGGTTAAATCTGTAAGATGTACGCGAAGGGTAGTCCACAGGTTTATTTTATTCCGCAAAACGGCTATATTTGGCTTAGACTACGCCTAACTTTCGCCAAATGAAGCGCTTACACATACTGCTTGCCCTCTTCTCTTTTGCCTTTTTGGGTGCCTGCAAAGAGGAGGTTCCGCCCGGCCCGGCCCTCAATACCGAGCCGAAACTTAACTATGTTCAACTGGAGTATAAAGGCTCGACCTTTAATACCGTTATCAGCGGCAACACGATTACCCAGGACAGAGACTTGCCTTACGGGGTTACTTCGGTGAAGGTAAAGGCGATCTCTGTAACAGAAAACAATACAGTTACGCTCAAAGCAGGCGATGCCCTCAATGTAGCTGCAAGTCCGGTTACCATCACCGTCAAAAACAATACTTCCGGTAAAGAAGCCGTCTATTCGCTCGAACTTCGTACCCGGTCCTATGCGTCAGTCGTCGAAAAACACGGTCTGCTGCATACGAGCGGCAATAAAATTGTGGACAAAAACGACGTACCGGTTTCTTTTGCAGGGAATAGTTTTTTCTGGAGCAACGTAGGCTGGGGCGGTGAAAAGTACTATACGGCAGAGGCTGTGTCCTGGCTGGCGATCGACTGGGAAACGACGATTGTGCGTGCGTCTATGGGTGTAGATGACGATGGCGGCTACCTCGATTATCCGGAGCAAAACAAAAACCGGGTGAAAACCCTCGTGGATGCGGCCATTGATGAGGGGGTATATGTGATCATTGACTGGCATTCGCACCATGCCGAAGATTACCAGGCAGAGGCCATTGCCTTTTTTACAGAAATGGCCACCCTCTATGGCTCAAACGACCATGTGATCTACGAAATCTACAACGAACCGCTGCAAATCTCCTGGGGCGGCACCCTCAAACCCTACGCGGAGGCGGTCATCACAGCCATTCGTGCGGTGGATCCGGACAATATGATCATTGTTGGTACGCCCGAATGGTCTCAGCAGGTAGATAAACCCGCCGCCGACCCCATTACTATTTCAGATAACATCGCCTACACCCTGCATTTTTACACCAAATACCACCAGCAATGGCTGCGCGACCGGGCCACAGCGGCTCTGAACAGCGGCATTGCCCTTTTTATTACGGAATGGGGCTCGATTGGCTATACCCAAAACGATCCGGAGACAGATAAATGGATCGAGTGGTGCCGCACCAACAAGATCAGCCACTGCAACTGGGCCGTCAATGACAAAGCGGAAGAATGGTCCATTCTGCGGGCGGGTGCAAGTCCTACCGGTGGCTGGAGTGAACTGACAGAGGCAGGCCTGCTGACAAAAAAGATCGTTCGGGGCTGGGAGAAATGAGGATTATTGCGCCACAGCCAGGCCCACAAAAGAATCGGCCGTTCCGTAGTACAAAAACCATTTTCCCTGAAAATAGACCAGCCCTTCAGCGAAGGTAGTCCCGGCTTTATACTGGCCGCTGGTTTCGTGGGGGAGGGTAGGGCGCAAAAAGGGCGTTTCGGAGCGTTTGACAACGCTTCTCAGGTCTTTGGGGCTGAAAACCACGCGGCCTACGGAGTAGGTATTCTGGGGTAGCTCTGCGGAAGCTTTTTCTGCTGAGC
>RDXT01000278.1 GCA_004292985.1 Bacteroidota bacterium | reverse complement strand
ATGAGCATTTCCGCAGAGCCTTACCTGATGATGTCGGCCTCCCGGCAGGAAGGACATATGCCCGGACTGGCAGAGGGCCTGAGCAGCAATACATTCGGAGGAATAGAGGTGGGTGTTTATTATCATTTTTAAAAAAAACGGGGCGGCTTGCAACCTTTTTTTCAAATCATGCACCAAGGCTTTTGAGTTCGATGTTAAACACTTTTCCAACGTTCACAGAAATGATCTTTATGAAAAAGCTTCTGAGTGCCTTATTCCTCGCCGCTGCGACCTCCGTAGCCCTCACCTCCTGCGACCAGCTCAATCTGAACCTGGGCAATTCTGATGCCGCCGATCTGATTGAAGAGATTGCCACTGCCAGCAATAAAACTGTTGTAGAGCCGGGCAACATTCCTGCGAAAGCAAGCGCCTATATTTCAACGAATTATTTCGACAGCTATATTGATGTGGCCTATAAAGTGGTGAATTCCGGCTACGAAATAGCGCTCGGCTCCGGCGACGAACTCTATTTCGACCTGGATGGCACCAGCCTCGACTCGCTGGCTACCATGGATTCATGCAGCAACGGCGGAGGCCGCCACGGACACGGACACGGGCATCATGGCCAGGGCGGAGACTCAACGGGTGTGCATCCGCACTTTCACCACGGCGCAAATTGCGGCGGTGTGGACTCCGTCTTAGACGTAAACAGCCTGCCAGCCAGCATCGTGAGCTATGTGAGCACTACCTATGGCGACTCTGTGGAAATCCGCCACGCCAAACTCGACGATGCAGGCCAGTATATCGTAGCGATCGACGGACATATTCTGCTGGTGTTTGACGCTTCGGGCAATTTCGTGGAAGTAGCTCAGTTTGTGCGCGACTGCGGAGGCCAGCACGGCGACGGCATCCCTGTGGACAGCCTTTCTGCCGATATAACTGACTATATATCAACCCATTATGCAGGTGCAGAAATCAAACGTGCACTGCTCAAAGAAAATGGCAACATCATCGTAGGTATCCTCTACAACGGTGAGCGCAAAATCCTGATCTTCGACGCCAACGGCAACTTCATTGCCGAGCGTGACTGATAAAGATAAAGTAGTAGTAGCGTTTCCTTAATCTTGACTTGTGAAGAGAGCGGCCCCGTATGGGGTCGCTTTCATTTCTATATAGCGGTGAATCAGCCAGGAAAACACCAGTACGCAGGGCAAAGAAACACAAAACATAGCCACCCAGTGAGAAAGACCCGCATATTTCACCAGCAAAGGAGCGATCACCAAAGCGCCAATCACCTGATGCACAAGGTATAACGGATACGAAATACCCCCCAGAAACAGCGTTACCGGATTCACGATCCAACGGAGGCGGTTTTGTATCAGCAAGATAAATATACCGTAAAAAGCTGCCAGCATCAGCGCCAGATCTATTTCACTGGCAAATACCCAGGTCCATCCGCCATCGTCGAGCAGCAGAGGCTGAATCGCCAGGGCCACCGCCGCCAGGAGATAGCGCTGGGGCGTAGCCCCCTCGTATTTCATTTTGTAAAACACAATTCCCGCCAGAAACAAAGGAAAGTGATTAATCAGGGGGAAAAAATAGGTCAGGATTTTATGTACAAAAGGAAGCTGTTCTTTGGCAAATAAAGCGTACACCAGCACCGGAAGCAGCAACACAGTACCGATCAGCTCGATCTGCCGCAAACGCCCCAGCAGGTACACAACATACATACAGCCATAAAACAAGAGGCCCACGAACAACGTCCAGTAGTCCGTGTCAATGTCCAGCACGCGCAGATATTGCTGAAGCATGGTCAGGTTAGCCAGAAACTGAATCAGCAGATTGTCGTGGTAGAGGTGCGACTGAAACACATGCCTGTGTTCTATAGCCATCAGCAGGCCGATAAACAAAGTGGTCAACGTGACCGAGGCCCAATAAGCCGGATATGTGCGCCAGGCACGCCTGATCAGAAAATCTTTTCCATTTTCTGCCTTCTCCAGCGCCATCATGGCCATAAACCCGGCGAGGATAAACAGAAACTCCACGCCTACGGAGCCAAGCCTGAAGCCATAGGCCATCAGTTCCTTGCTTTCCATGGTGTAATGGGTGAGCAACACGCCCAGTACGGCGATACCTTTCAGCGCATCGAGTTCGGGGATGCGGGTATTTATTTTTTGTGGGGATTCCATATCAGGGGAAAGTTAGGCGCTTCTGCCCGTTTGCGAAAGCATATATTAGGGTAATCGTCAATTTATCTGTATATTATGCATCAAACGGTCTCTCTATGGACAAAACCCTTACGCGGCGAAATTTCCTGAGTCTCCGGCGCGAAGCAGTGGCTCCGGCACCTGCTCCCAGGCGCGTCACATCCGGATTAACTCCTTACAGTGGTCCCTGGACAAAGCGACAAGCCCTTCACCTGCTTCGGCGGACATTGTTTGGTGCCAAAAAGCAGGAGGTGCTCGACACCCTCGACCTCGGCGGCCCCTTTGCGGCAGTAAATGCCCTGATGACAACGGGCACACCGCCGCCACCGCCTGTGAATAACTACAACAGCGACAGAGCCAGCGACCCGGCGGTTCCTTTTGGAGAGACCTGGGTAAATGCACCCTTCAGCAATGACTTTGAATATGCCCGCTATATCTCCCTCAAAGGCTGGTGGCTGGAGAAAATGATGCAGCAGGCACCTACGCTGGAGGAGAAGATGGTGCTTTTCTGGCACAACCATCTCGCCACGCAGGCCGGAGGGGTATTTAACGCCCGCATGTGGTACCGCCACCTGGTCACGCTGCGGCAGCATGCCCTGGGCAACTTTAAGGATATGGTCAGGGCCATTACGATAGATCCCCTGATGCTGATTTATCTCAATGGCGCATTCAGCCAGGCAGGTGCGCCCGATGAAAACTACGCCCGCGAGCTGCAGGAGCTGTTTTGTATCGGCAAAGGCCCCAATGCCAACTTCAGTGAAGAAGATGTGCAGGCAGCAGCACGCGCCCTTACCGGCTGGCGCGTGGACTGGGACAACCTGAGCTCCTTTTTCGAACCCTATTTCCACGATACCACAGACAAAACCTTCTCTTCCTTTTATGGAAGCCGTGTCATCAACGGAAAAACCGGAGAGGCAGGCGCGGAAGAACTGGACGAACTGTTAGACATGATCTTCGACAATCCGGAGACGGCCTTGTTCATTTGCCGGAAACTCTACCGCTTTTTCATTTACCGCGAAATCAGCGAGCAGGCAGAGCAGGAAGTGATCGAACCTCTGGCCGATATTTTCCGGAGCAGTGGCTACGAAATCCGTCCGGTATTAGAAACGCTGCTCAGAAGCGAGCATTTTTACGACGAAGAAAATATTGCTGCTGTCATCAAAAGCCCGCTCGACCACATCGTAGGCATCATTCGGGAGTACAACATTGCCTTTCCCGATACTACCCAACTCAGCGATGGCTATACCCTGCGGATGTATATCTGGTACAACCTGCTGGTGCTGCTGCAGGACCCCGGTGATCCGCCCAATGTCGCAGGCTGGCCCGCCTGGTACCAGGCACCCCAATTCGACCGCTACTGGATCAGCACCGACACCCTGCCACGGAGAGCTGAGTTTTCGGATGCCATGCTCTTTTATGGGTACTCCACCGATAATTTTGTGGTGCAGATAGATACCGTCGCTTATACCGCAAGCATGGATAATCCCCTGGACCCCAATGCATTAATAGATGAAGCGCTGCTGCGGGCGACAGATATGGAAGTGTCGGCAGAGTCGCGCCAGACCCTGAAATCCATTCTCCTTTCGGGCCAACTGAGTGATTACTACTGGAGCAGCGCATGGTACGACTACACCCTCGAACCGTCCAATGGCATGAAGCGCTTTGTGGTGGAAAGCCGCCTGAAGGTTTTTTATAAGTACCTGATGCAACTCGAAGAGTGCCAGCTCATGTAAGCCCATATTCGTATGAAACGCAGACACTTTGTACAATATTCCGCCGCAGGGATGCTTTTGCCCTCTCTGCTCAATGGGTTTTCGTTCCGGGCGCTGTCGGCCTCACCTATGTTGAGGGCCCTGCAAAGCTCAGCGATAGACAATGACCATGTGCTGGTGCTGGTGCAGCTTGGCGGTGGCAACGATGGCCTCAATACCGTCGTTCCGCTCGACCAGTACGACCGCCTCGCGCGGGTGCGCAAGCAGGTGATTTTGCCCGAAAACAGCCTTCTTTCCCTCGACGGATACGATACGCTTTCCCTTCACCCCTCGATGACGGGCATGCGGAAACTGTTTGACGAAGGTCAGATGCAGATCATTCAGTCGGTAGGCTACCCCAACCCGAACTATTCTCACTTCCGCTCCACCGACATCTGGATGACCGGGTCGGACTCGGACGAAGTGATCGGTTCCGGTTGGGCGGGCAGGTACCTCAACTATGAGTACCCCAATTTCCCGGCGGGCTACCCCAATGCCACCATGCCCGATCCCCTTTCGATCGAGATCGGGTATTCGCTGTCACTGGCCCTTCAGGGACCCGGTACAGGCATGGGAATGGCCATTTCGGACCCGACCTACTTTTACAACTTCATCAACGGCGGACAAAATCCGACCCCGAATACCCCCGCAGGAGACCAGCTCGCCTATATCCGGATGATTACGCAGCAGGCGCAGCTCTACGGAACAGCCATCCGGGGGGCGTATAACAACATTGACCGGCAGGGAAGCTATCCGGACGACAATTACCTGGCACAGGAACTCAAAATTGTGGCCCGCCTGATCGCCGGAGGGTTAAAAACCCGCATATACCTCGTTCACCTCGACGGTTTCGACACCCACGACAACCAGGTAGATGCAGGCAACCACACAATTGGCGAACATGCCAACCTGCTGAAAAACCTTTCGACAGCGCTTTCCTCCTTCATGACCGACCTCAAAGGACTGGGGATAGACGATAAAGTGGTGACGGTTACCTTCAGCGAATTTGGCCGGAGGATCATTGCCAATAACAGCGGCGGCACCGACCACGGAGCAGCAGCGCCCATGTTTGTGATCGGGAAAAATGTACAGGGCGGCGTTCTGGGCCGCAATCCGCTCATTCCCGGCAACGCCTCCGAGGACGACAATATCCCCATGCAGTTCGACTTCCGCTCGGTCTATTCGACCCTGCTCAAGGACTGGTTCTGCGTACCCGAAAGCGACCTCAGCAGCGTGATGCTCAAAGAGTTCCCGGCCCTGCCGATCATCAATATCTCCGACTGCGTATCGCCTACCATCCGCGAACAAAACCAGCAGGCAGGCAATCTGCTGCTCGTCAATTCGCCCAACCCCTTCGAGCGGACGACCCAGATCACCTTCGAGTCCGCGGGCGGTCAGACGATGGTGCAGCTATTCAACAGCGCCGGGCGCATCGTGGCGACGCTGCACAATGAGATGATGGACGCAGGCGACTACAACCTGAACTGGGACAGCGGCGAGTTGCCTCCGGGCGTGTACTACTGCCGTCTTCAGACGGGCAGCCTGAGTCAGGTGCGTGCGCTGGTGAAAACGGGCGCTTAAAAGCCGCTCATCCGCTCGAAAAGCAGGCGAAGCGCCACGAGTCCCACCCCGGCAGAGACAGCGATGTTCCAGTATTTGTGCGGCAGCCGCGCGATGTCCAGCAGCAGCCAGGACAGTAGCAATGCTGTGCCTACAATGCAGATTTGTCCGGCTTCGATACCCAGGTTAAAAAAGAAGAGTGGCCCTGCAATTGCCGCTTCTCTGCCCAGCAGTTCCCGGAAATATCCGGAAAAACCCATACCGTGGATAAATCCGAAACCTAAGGCCAGCAGGTAGTTGATCCGCATGAGGCGGGAGTCGCGCGGGCCTGTGCCCCGGAAGATATTATAGATACAGGTAAGCAAAATCGTAAGCGGAATCAGGAACTCCACCAGCGCCGAAGGCAGGTCAAGCAGGCGCAGCGAAGCCAGGGCCAGCGTAAACGAATGCCCGATGGTAAATGCAGTAACCAGCACCAGTACATCGCGCCACTGCCGCAGGCGATAAACCGCGCAGAGCGCCACCACAAACAGGATATGGTCGTAGCCATTGGGATCGAGGATGTGGTCAAGGCCGAGGGAGAAGTAGATGGACATGGGGAGGGCTTGGGTATGAGCGAACCCTCCAAATTTCAGGATTTTTCTGCTTTTTAGCCCAATTTTATGTAGCCTACAAGAGCGCTGATGCCCAATCCAACAAAAAACAGGCCGACTAACAGCGTGAGAATGAGACCGAAACTGTGTCCACCCTCGTCTCTCAGAATAAACTTCTGGGGACGATCCGGGTCGTATAAGACCGCAACAGGCCGGTTAATCCTGTCTTTGTATGACATAAACTTACTCACATCCGTTGTTAGATACATAGAAGGTTTTTCCGAAATCAATTCGCCGGACTGGGTTGTGAAGGCTACAACAGGTATTTTATAA
>RDXT01000670.1 GCA_004292985.1 Bacteroidota bacterium | reverse complement strand
GCATGGGCCATAAGCGGCGCACCAGTTGAGGATCAGCTTTAAGACCCAGCAAGGGTAAATCGCGCTCAAGGTAGGTCTGGATAAAATTCAGACGCCAGTCGAGGCTAAAGGCTTTGTCGGGTGCAAGGATAGATTCCGGAAAGCCCCCTTGCAGCCACAGGTCCTGATACCCCTTTTTGCCCTCCAATTCCTTTGCCGACAGGGGCATAAGCTCCAGATACGTTACCCTGCCTGCCAGCGATTCGGAGGAGTCACGAATAATCTCGGGAGAGGCCGATCCCAATAAAATAAAGCGCCCTGGCTGCCTGAAACGGTCTATTACCGAGCGCAAAACAGGAAACAGGCTGGGCATACGTTGCACCTCGTCAATCACAACTACATGGTCCTGAACACTTTCTAAAAAAAAAGCAGGATTTGAAAGTTTATTCTGATCTTCGGGATACTCCAGATCGAGATACAGGGCGGGCCTCCCCAGTTGAGGAAGAATCGCTTTGACCAGAGAGGTTTTGCCCACCTGACGCGGGCCGGTAATAACTACCGCAGGGTAGCGGGCTACGGATTCCAGTAGCTTCGATTCCAGATGTCTGGCAATATAAAGGCTCATAACCCTGTAAATTTAAAAATCATTTTTAAATTTACAGGGTTATTTTAACCAGCCCCTCCCCGATGAATGCTACCCTGAAAAAATTTATCACGACCTACGTCTCTCTTTCAGATGCCGAACTGGAGGAGATTGCAGGCAGGTTTAGGCCGAAATCAGTGAAAAAAAACGATTTTCTCTTAAAACAGGGCGGCATTTGCACAGACCTTATCGTGGTGCACAAAGGCTGCCTGCGCTTATATTACCTGAAAGACGATGTGGAAGTATCGGTCTGGTTTGCTTTTCCGCAATCCTCCGCCATCGAGATGTACAGCTTTATCAGCGAAACGCCCTCAGACTATTTTTTACAGGCCATCGAAGACAGCGAAGTGCTCCGCCTTCCCAAAACGGAACTGAATCAGCTGTATCAGCAGCAAGCCCGGATGCAGGAGATGATAAGGCGTTTCTGGGAAGATGTGATCCTGAATCTGATCAGCCGCTTTACGGCGCTTCAGGCAGATTCGGCGGAGAAACGATACCTGGACCTGTTACAAAAGCCCGCCTATCTCGAAACGATCCCTCAAAAATACCTTGCATCCCTCATCGGCGTCACACCCACATCGCTCAGCCGGATCAGGAGGAAGCTTGCCCGGCATCATTAATTGCCCCAGGACAACTATTTTTTTACAAAAGAGGTGAAACTTTGGGATACACTACGTAAACAACTCAGATTCATCTTCTTATGTACGATCTCCCGCACCACAAAGAACGCGACCCGCAGGTAGTAAAAGCGTTTATGGCCCAGTATCCTTTCGCTTTTGTATCCGGCTGCGATGCAGAAAACAAGCCCGTTGTCACCCAGGTTCCGGTCTTCATCGAAGAAAAGGAGGGCATTCAACGCCTGAGGGGGCATATCATGAAAAACACGGACCACCACAAAGCCTTTTTGCACAATGAAAATGTGCTGGTGGTGTTTACCGGCAAACACACCTATGTAAGTGCCACCTGGTACAGCAACCCCTATCTGGCCTCCACCTGGAACTACATGAGCGTACACGCCAGAGGGGTCATCCGCTTTCTGGA
>RDXT01000669.1 GCA_004292985.1 Bacteroidota bacterium | reverse complement strand
CTAACGAAAATTTCAAAGAGAAAGTTTTTGAACAGAGAAAATAATGAAGGGAGTATTCTGTCGGTTTTTTGGCGTGTCGGGCGGAATTTACCGGTACATCCCCGGCTTAAGATACATTTGCACATAGTCTGAGATGCCTTCTTCTAGCGGTACAAAGGGGCGGGAGTATCCGGCATTTCGCAATTTGTCAATATTCGCTTCGGTAAAATACTGATATGTGGCCCGTATGTCTGCCGGTGTATCAATAAACTCGATCTGTTCGGGTACCTGCATCGCCTGAAACACCGCTTTGCCCAGGTCGAGGAAACTTCTGGCTTTGCCGCTGCCCAGGTTGTAGATGCCCGAAGGGAGACTGCGCTCCAGGGCAAACAGAATCACTTCGCACACATCTTTTACATATACAAAGTCGCGCATTTGTCCGCCATCTGCAAAGTCAGGTCTGTGTGATCGGAAAAGCCGCAGTTGCTGGCGGTCTCTGATCTGGGCAAATGCATGGAAAATGACGCTGGCCATACGCCCTTTGTGGTACTCATTGGGGCCATAGACATTAAAAAACTTCAGCCCCACCCAGGTGGGAGGCGCTTCGGTCTGGGCCAGTGCCCAGAGGTCGAACTGGTGTTTGCTGTCCCCATAGGCATTGAGCGGCGCAAGTGTTTGAATATCAGCATGATTGTCGTCAAATCCCTGGCTACCGTCGCCATAGGTGGCCGCGCTCGAAGCGTAGATAAACGGGATTTGCTGCCGGGTACAAAAATCCCAGAGCAGTTTCGAAGGCTTCAGGTTCAGCGTTTCAAATAGCGCTGTCTGGGTTTCTGTGGTATCTGTACGTGCCCCAAGGTGGATTACAGCCTGAAGCTGAGTGCCTTTTTGGGCCAGCCACTCCGGGAGCAGATCGCGCTCCACCCGCTCTGCACAGGCTTTGTATTGCCAGTTGGCGACCTTGTCCGGGCGGGAAAAATCGTCGCACAGCACGAGGTTCCGCACACCGCTTTCATTCAGCCGCGCCGCCATACAACTGCCAATAAACCCGGCTGCACCTGTGAGTAATATCATGATAATGAGGAAGTTGAATCGTTATTGGAGGGGGCCAGCCCATACAGGGCGAGCAGTTTCTGCTGTTCATTTTCCCAGCACAATACGGCTGCGGCTTTGCGGCAGGCAGCCTGAAATCCGGCGTAGCGGGTCTCGTTTTCACAGAGCTGCCGTATCCGGGCCGCCAGCCCCCCGGGTGTCCGCGCTCCTGCCGGTAGTATGTCCCCTACGCCCCATTTCTGGACCAGGCCCCGCATTACAGGCAGATCGGAGACCAGCACAGGCGTGTGGGACTGGATATAGTCATAAACTTTGTTGGGGGAGGCATAACGGTAGTTTTGGCCCAGGTCTTCTTCGAGGCTCAGGCCCAGACGCGCCTGACAGGTATAGCCGGGCAGCCGGGCAGGGGCGATTTTCCCCAGAAATTTAACGCGGTCCTGTAACCCGGACCGATGGACCTGCGCTTTTAATGAAGCCTCTACATCTCCGCCGCCTGCAATCCAGAGCTGGTAGCCGGGCAGCAGGGGCATGGCTTCGATCATCAGTTCGATACCCCGGCCCATATTCAGCGAACCCTGGTACAAGAGAATGGTATCCCGTTGATTATCAGGGACAAAGGCGATTCGTTCAGG
>RDXT01000668.1 GCA_004292985.1 Bacteroidota bacterium | reverse complement strand
CTGGCCGGCCTGTCGATCGGCCGCGAGGGGCCGACGGTGCAGGTCGGCGCCGGCTTGATGGTGGGCGCGCGGCGCTTCCTGTCGCGCCGCTCGACGGTGGACGAGCACGACCTGATGGTCGCCGGAGCCGCCGCCCCTAATGGAAATGCCGACATGGCCCTTTTCTGCATCCGGCCCGACGGCAGCATAGAAAGTGGCTTCGGCAGCAACAGTGTCGCCCGCCTCCACATCGGCGGCAATGGCGAATGGGCGCAGGATGTGGTGGTGCAAAGTGATGGCAAAATTGTGATCGCAGGCAACCACTCCGACGGTTTTACCAAGATCGCTCTGGCCCGTTTTCAGGGCGGCGGCCTCAGCAGCATAGGCCAGGACCTGCCGAGTCTGGCTTTTCAGGCATTTCCCAATCCGTTGCGGGATCGCTTTCGCTTCCGGGCAACGCTTCCAGTGGCTGCGCCTGTCACCTTCTCCCTGATAGACTTCAGCGGCAAAACCCTCTATCACACCGACCTGGGCAAGCGCCCCGCGGGCTTGCTGGAGCAGGAAATACTGCTGCCGGAGGGCATCGCTGCGGGCCTGTATATGGGTGTGCTGCGGGCAGGAGAAAGCGCGCAGACGCAGGTGCTGGGGGTGGAGTGAGTTTTTGATTTATACACAGCAAGGGGAGTGACCCCTTGCTGTGTTATTTTGCCCTGTGGGGCGCGGGTGGTTCGGGTCGGAGACCACTCACCAGCGGGTTCGGGTCGGAGACCACTCCCAGCGAGCGGTAGCTTATTTTTGCTTTATCGTTTTCATCTGTAGTATATCCACTAAAAATGCGAATGCCATAGAAAAATAAATGTATCCCTTGGGAATTTTAAAGTGAAAGCCTTCTGCTATAATTGATACGCCAATGATCATTAAAAAACACAGTGCTAATATTTTAAAGGATGGATGTTTTCTAATAAATTCACTTATCGGTTTTGAGGCCAGCAGCATGATGAGAACTGTCACAATTACTGCGGTGTACATTACCCAAAGCTCCTGAACCATTCCAACAGCTGTAATAATTGAGTCAATGGAAAAAACCAGATCCAATATGATTACCTCTGTAAGTAACGCATTAAAGCTACTTTTCTTTGGAACGGCTGGTTGGTCTTCATTGGCAATTTCGGTTTTATGATAAATTTCTTTTGTGCTTTTATACAGCAAAAAAAGTCCGCCAAAAATCAGTATTAAGCCTTTCCCTGAAAAGCTGGTCTCAAAAAGGGTAAATAGCGTTTGGTCTAATTTCAGAATCCATGTGATAAAGGCTAAAAGGCACAATCTCATAGCCATAGCTAAGCCTATACCCCAATAGCGAAGCTTACTTCTTTGGCTATCCGGCAACTTGTCCGCCAGAATAGAGATAAAAATAATATTATCAATGCCAAGAATTACTTCCAGGGCAATCAGAGACAGTAAAGGAATAATAGCCTCGATCATATTACAGTTGTTAATTGCAGACGTTGCCTTTATTTATCGCCAAGTTAAAAAAAAGATACTTTTTCCCAAATAGCTCTGTGAAAGGGGCTGCACCCCTTGCTGTCTTATTTCGCCCCGTCAGGGCTTGAACACACTGTGTTCCCTGAAAACTGTTTTGCGGGGGTTCGGCGAACTCACCCACCGCAGTTCTGTTCCCTGAACCCTGT
>RDXT01000667.1 GCA_004292985.1 Bacteroidota bacterium | reverse complement strand
GCTGTTCCGGTGCCATTATAAATGGTTCTCCATTCAGCCTCGGTCAGAAAACAGTCCACATAAAACCCTGCGGGCACATTGTAGGTGCGGTTGATTTTGGTGCCGTCGGTATAAGCGTCTTTGACGGTAACGATCGCATCTTTTCGCGAAAAAATATAGGCGTGGCTGGCCCTGGTGAATTTGAGGCCCGTGAAAGGGTTGGTCACATTGTTTTCGTTGCCCGGCGGTGCCATATAGATCAGGAAGCGCTTGCCCGCCGAGGTACCATCTTCGCCCGAAGCCATTGTGCCGATGTCGGAGGTGCCCGGCGAGCCGGTTTCGAGCCAGTTGGCTTCAAAAACCGATACCTTTTTCCCGGGGCTGCATTTTACGCGAAATACGTTGGCATAGGTGGCGTTGCTGTTGCTTTTGCCGACCCAGTCTCCGGGCTTCAGTATGCCGAGGGTCCAGTTTTGCACGCTCACCCAACTGCCTGCCACAAAACGGTCGAGCGAGACCACATTGGCGCTGTCCCAGGAGACAATGCGGATTTCCTGCTCCCCGGGGGCGTCGTAGGGTACGGCAAAATAAAAGAGGTCGCCTGCGGAACTGCCGTTATTGGAGGGCACATAACCGCCGCCGTCTTTGGCATTGCCCCAGAGCGCCCCGCATTGCACCGTAACCGGCTTGTTGGATTCCAGGATATAGGTTGCCCCGGTCTCCATCAGGTTGCGGCCATTGGTGTAATAGTGAATGATGTCCTCTCCGACATTGAGGCGGCGCTGCACCACCACATTGTTCAGAGAAGGATTTACCTGCGTATAGCCCGAAGTGGTTTTAGGAGCGGTAGATATTTTGCGAACGGTAACCTGTGTGGAGTCTTCGTAGGCAAATACGTTGATGTCGCGGTTGGAACTGGTGGTTTTGGGCGCGTAAAGGATGTATTTGGTGCCTTTGGAGCTTTTGTTGGTGGCGGGGACCCAATCGTGCTGCCAGTCGGAGTCGCAGGACTGAAAGGCCATGACGAGGTTGCTGGTGGTGATGGTAAAAAAGTCGCCGTCCTGCTTGGCAGTGCCCAGTCCGGACACCAAGGCATCGTCATTTACCCCATTGTCTTTGATGTACAAAATGTAGGACTGTCCGCTCATGAGCATGCCCGACTTGGTGTCGTCGTTGTCGCCGTCGCGGTTGTCGTCCACAATGCTGAAGGTGGTGCTGTCGTAGATAGCAGTGATAATCAGGGCTACGTCCCTCCGCACAGCATCGTTGTTCGGGGGGACGAAGATTTCAAAGTAGGTGGAGACTTCTCCGGTAGAAAAGGCGGGAACTGCGGTAATACATAAGAGCAAAAGTAAGCCAATGGCTTTTTTCATTCGGTAAGGGTAGGTGAATGAGGCGTGATTCAGGGCGTGGTGGTGGCCAGCAGCAGCACCGAACCGATGTAGGTAACGGGCGCTATATTTTGCTCCAGCAGCGTGGGCAGGCCGCTGAGTGCCCGCACGCTGGCTGTGCCGAGTTCAAACGTGAGCCGGAAGCGGTTGTCTGCGTAGTTGCCAGAGTTTCCGAGGTTGGCTGCTGTTATAAGGGTATGGTCTGTGTCCATGGCCGCGAGGGGCGAAGGGCTGCTGCTGCCCCCCAGCAGGAGGTGGTGGGCTCCCACGGCATAGTTGCCTGCATCTTCGATCCGGAA
>RDXT01000666.1 GCA_004292985.1 Bacteroidota bacterium | reverse complement strand
AGGCATAGGTAGCGGCTTCGAAAGTAGCTTTTTTAAATACGCCCTGGGCGTTTTCGGCAAATAGCAGGACTGACATACCGTTTTTTCTTCGGGGTTAACAAAATAAAAGAGGGCGCAGATCAGATAAGTCCTTTGTTGACAAGGGCAGTTACGAGGCCGGAGGCATTGGCAGGCTCGAAATACTGGCAGGAGCCTTTGGCGGGCGGATAGTCGAAGCTTACTGTGGGGGTATAGTCTTTGACAGCGGTAGGACTGACCACAGCGAGCGGCTTTTTGCGGGCGGCCATGATGCCCCGCATGTTCGGGATACGCCACTCGGCGATGCCTTTCTGGCAGCTTACCACCACCGGAAGCGCTGTTTCCACGATTTCTTCGCCGCCATCTATTTCACGCTTAAAACGGGCACGCTCATGTGCAATGAGGTCCATTTCGGTGGCAAATGACACGAAGGGCAGGCCCAGGTACTCGGCGAGCATGCCGGGAACCAGCGCACCGTTGAAGTCAATAGACTCTTTGCCGGTAAAAATGATCGAGAAATCTTTTCCCCTTGCGTAGTCGGCGATCTGGCGGGCTACGAAAGCGGAGTCTCCGGCGTTGGCGTCTATGCGCACAGCGTCGTCGGCGCCAATGGCGAGGGCCTTGCGCAGGGTAGGCTCCACTTCGGGGCCACCGACACAAATGGCAGTAATACCTGTAATGTTTTTCCCTTCCTCCTGAAATCCAATGGCTTTCGAAAGGCCATATTCGCAGTAGGGGTTGATGATAAACGTTACACCTGCCTTATTCAGTCCGCTTTTGTCGGCTTCAAACTGGATTTTGGTCGTCGTGTCAGGTACGTGGCTGATGCAAACCAGTATCTTCATTCTTTTCAGGTATTAAAAATTTTAGCAAAATTACGAAAGCAAGTTTACTAACAAAACCCCGATGACAGAAAGACTCAGCCATTTATTCCACTTTCTGGAGGCTTCACCCACCGACAGCTTCACCCTCTACTCCATTGCCTATGAATACATGAATCAGGGCAAGTATCAGGAGGCGCTGTCGTATTTTGAACGCCTGAAAAGCGTGGATCCTGCTTATGTGGGTCTCTACTACCACCTGGGACACACCCTAATATATCTGGGAAAACCCTCAGATGCAATGATTGTTTTTCGCGAGGGAATAGAGGTGGCCCGGCAAAAGCGCGATTTTCATGCCCAGGGCGAATTGCAGCGTGCGCTTACACAGGCCGAAGACGAGGCCGAAGCCTGAAGTCTGCATCTTTTTTTTCTTTCTTACCTGCCGCTGGCACTGCCTTTTGTGCCGGACGGGGCCGTTTTGTCGCACATACAGCGATTTTCGTTTTTTTTAATTGAAAAATAATACGAATTTTGGGACATCATAACACACACTCTCCTGCATGACGGGAACTTTTTTGCTCAGGGTCTTATGCTTCTGTATCATCATTGTTTCTGGATCCCTTCTGAAGACATTCAGCCAGAACCTGTTCCCTAACCCCGACTTTGAGCAATATAGTGTGTGTCCTGCGGCCTACGGGCAATGGAGCGTGATTTCCGGCTGGCAGTCGGGCAATGGAGCTACCCCAGATTACTTCAACTGTGGGTTCTATGGCCCGGCTGTCTCGGGCCAGGCATCGCAGGGCAGCGGTGTCGTGGGTTTCTGGGGCGGTCCC
>RDXT01000277.1 GCA_004292985.1 Bacteroidota bacterium | reverse complement strand
GCCCTGGCGTTCTGGGGGCTTCCGCTGGCGGCAGTGTCCACCCTGGCTGGCGGACCCTTTTGGGTGAAGATGGGGCTGTTTTTTACCCAGGCGGCCTTGCTCACCTTTGGAGGTGCCTATGCGGTGCTGCCCTACGTGGCGGACCGTGCGGTGGAGGAGTTTCACTGGCTGAGTCCGGCGCAGATGCTCGATGCTCTGGCACTGGGAGAAACGACCCCCGGACCGCTGGTGATGGTGCTGGCCTTTGTGGGATTTCTGGCTGCCTGGGGTCAGATGGGCCACTCGCTGATGGCGGGCGTAGCAGGTCTGCTGCTGACCACCTATTATACCTTTTTGCCCGGCTTTTTCTTTATCCTGGGAGGCGCTCCGCTGATCGAGCACACCAAAGGCCACCAGGGCCTTCAGTCGGTGCTGACCATGATCACCGCTGCGGTCACAGGCGTACTGCTCAGCCTGGCGCTGTACCTGGCCCGCGGGGTGCTGTTTCCCGGCGGACTTTCCATAGAAGGACTGAGCCTGCTTTCGGCGCTCTGGAGCCTTGTTTCCTGGCTGGCGCTGTATCGCTTTAAGATAAGCGTGCCGCTTTGGGTGGGCATCAGCGCCCTGGCCGGACTCTGCGCCCATGCAGCAGGGCAATCCTTTTAATTTTCGGGAAGAAAGAAATACCGGAATATTGTATGGTTAAATAATTACAGAAGGGCGACATTTCACCCACGCTCAATGATTTCGCCTGATGCTTTGCCTGCGCTACCTTTTACTGCTCGCCCTCCTGTCCTCATATGTGCTTAAGGCTCAGAATATTACATTTGAGTCGCTGGGGCTTCGCGAAGGATTTGAGGGAGGAACTGTTTTTGATGTGCTTCAGGATAAAAAAGGCTTTATCTGGATCGGTTCCTCGCGGGGATTGTATCGTTATGATGGTGTTGGGTACAAAGTATTTGCCTTTGACCCCGAAGACAGCACCAGCCTCAGCAATGATAAAGTGAAATGCCTCTACGAAGACAGCAAGGGGCGGCTTTGGGTGGGGACTGAGGGCGGCGGGTTAAATGAATATCTTCCTGAGAAACAGCAATTCCGCCATTTCAGCCATGAGCAAGGCAACGATTTTACCCTGAGCCATAACGAGGTACTCTCCATTTTCTCTGACAGCAAGGAGCGTTTGTGGGTCGGCACAGAAGATGGTCTGAACCTGCTCGATCCGCAGACAGGCCGCTGTATTTCCTACCGCCATGAACCGGGCAAGCCCGACAGCCTGAGTGCGCTGGCGGTGCTCAGTATTGCCGAAGACAGGTCCGGGCGTATCTGGGCAGGAACCTGGGGAGGCGGCCTCAATGTCATGTTGCCAGCTGATCCGGCTGCGGGGCGCGAAAAGGTGTGTTTCCGCTCTTTTGGGGTCTATCAGGGGTCTAAGTCAGCGGCGCAGAGCCACAACAACATCTGGTCTATCGGTTTCGATCTGCTGGGCCGGATGTGGGTAGGTACATTTGGGCACGATGGCCTGTATCACGTGGAAATTCCGGATATGGATGCCGGGGATCCTGCTTTTCAGCCCCGCTTTACGCAGTTTTCCCAGACCGTTTATACGTCGCCTTCCGGGCTGCCGGACCTGCGGATCCGTTCACTGCACTGCGATACGAAAGGCCGTATGTGGGTGGGCACCGTGGGGGGCCTGGCTTTGTTTGATGCCTCGGGCTGGTCCCCGGGCGAATCCCTGACCTTCGATACCTATTATCACTCCCACGGCGATGATAAAAGCCTCTTAGCCAATGAGGTGCTGAGCATTACGGAAGACCGTTCGGGCATTATCTGGATGGGCACCCTCGAAGGCCTGTGCAAATATGACCCCTGGCAGCAGAAGTTTCAGAGCTACCTCCAGACAAGCATAGACCGCACCGCTGTGAGTGTATGTGCCGTTGCAGAGGTCGCTTCCACCCTATGGATAGGCTCGGATGGCACGGGGCTGCTGAGATATGACCCCGTCACTGATCGCCTCGAGCCCGGTATAAAAGCCGGTATCAACAGCGAAAAGCTCAACGACTATATCTGGAGCCTGTTGTATGAGGCGCCTGATGTGCTCTGGCTGGGCACCTACTACGGGCTTTATAAATTAGACATACCCAGCGGGCGCTTCAGGAGCTTTCCGCTCAGGCATCCCGATGGTTTGTTTATCGAAGGCAGAGATGTGTGGTCTATTCTCCGGCGGAAGGATGGTAGTTTGTGGCTGGCAACGAAGGGGGGGCTGGTTCGGTTTAATGAGCAGGACGAGACCTTCACCTATTTTCGCAACGATCCGGTGCTTGCCAGCAGCCTCAGCAGCAACTTTGTGACGGATATTGCCGAAGACGAAGGCGGAAACCTCTGGATTGCGACCCGCAAAGGGCTTAACTGCCTGCCAAAGGGGAAATCCTCATTTATCCGCTACTCGACTCCCACGATTTGCTCAGCCTATATCAATCTCCTTCACATAAAAGAAGGTAAAATATGGATAGGCACACACAATGGCCTGGGCTGTTTTGATCCAGCAACACAGACCTCCGTCTGCTATCGCTCGCGCGAGGGCCTGCCTGACAGCTATATCACAGGCATATTGGAGGATTCGAAAGGAAATATATGGGTATCGCACCGTGCGGGGGTCTCCTGTCTGGAGCCTGATTCGGGGCTTTTTCGCAACTACGATATGCGGGACGGACTGCATGGCAACCTCTTTTTTGCAAATGCCTCCCATGCCGGGCAGAGTGGCAAGCTCTACTTTGGCGGTCCTGCGGGATATAGTTCCTTTAACCCCGATAGTTTCCGGATCAATCCCTATGTGCCGGAGGTGTTTTTTACAGACCTGCGCGTAAATGGCGAGCTGGTGCTGCCGGGTAAAGTGCTGAAGGGGGAGAGCCAGCCTGTGTTGCAAAAAAGCATTGAATTTAGTCCTGAAATCACCCTTCAGCACGGGCATTCCTCCTTTTCGGTCTATTTTGCAGCCCTCAGCTACTCCAATCCGGGCAAAAATCAGTACTACTACCGCCTGAAAGGCTTCCGTGACGAATGGGTACCGGCAGGAAAAGACCATTTTGCCGCCTATACCAACCTCGATCCGGGTACCTACTACCTCGAAGTGCGCGCTGCCAGCCAGGATGGGGTATGGAGCGAGAAAAATGCCCTTCTGAAAATTACGGTGGAACCCCCTTTCTGGGAAAGCCTCGCATTTCGGATCTGTGTGCTGCTGCTGCTGGCGGCGGGCCTTGTGGTGATGCACCGGATACGGATGCAGAACATCGAGGATGAAAAAATCCGCCTGGAGCAACTGGTTAAAGCCCGTACACAGGCACTCGACGAGGCATCGGAAAAAGAAAAACAGGCGCGTATCTCCGCCGAGCAGGCCCGTGAAGAGGCCATGTACGCCAACCGGGTCAAAGGCGAGTTTCTGGCAAACATGAGCCATGAAATCCGCACCCCCATGAACGGCATCATCGGTATGGCAGACCTGATGGCCGATACGGAACTGGACGATGAGCAGGCCGAATACCTGCGCACCATTCGCAGCAGCGGCGACAGCCTGCTGGTGATTATCAATGACATCCTCGATTTTTCCAAGATCGAATCCGGCTCGATGGCCATCGAAAACATCCCCTTCGACCTCCGCGACGCGGTAGAGGAAGTGCTGGACATGTTTGCTGCCAAAGCCGCCCAGAAAGGCCTGGACCTGCTGTATCTGGTCGAAAGCAATGTGCCGGCCAGCATGAGCGGAGACCCTACCCGCCTGAAACAGGTGCTGGTTAACCTTACCGGAAATGCGGTTAAGTTTACTGAAAAAGGGGAAATTTTTGTCCGGGTATATATGCATGCGCCCAGTGAGGAGCCGGAGGGCAGTTTTTCGCTGGGGTTTGATGTCCGGGACACAGGCGTTGGGATTCCTGCCGATAAACAGAAAAGTATTTTTGAGGCATTTACCCAGGCTGACGCTTCGACCACCCGAAAGTTTGGAGGTACAGGCCTGGGGCTGGCTATCTCGCGGCGGCTCGTCAGGTTGATGAAGGGCGATATTTCCCTTCGCAGCAGCCCGGCAGAAGGCTCTGTGTTTACCTTTCATATCCGCTGCGGACATGTGCAGGATGAACCACAGCGCTATGTCTCTATGCGCAACATACCGTCTTTCTCCGGCCACCGCCTGCTGCTGGTGGACGATAATCTCAACAATCTGCGGATTCTTTCCTACCATCTCCAGAACTGGGGACTGGAAACGGAAACAGCCGCCTCAGGACAGCAGGCGCTCGATCTGCTGGCGCAAAAGCCGTTTGATCTGATGATCACAGACATGAATATGCCTGAGATGGACGGAAGGTCGCTGGTGATGGAGGCCCTGCGGCGCGGATACCGCTTACCGGCGATTTTGCTGAGTTCGGTGGGGGATATGGGCGAAATGAAAAAAAGCGGACTTTTCCATGCCGTTCATACCAAGCCCGTAAAACCCCGGCTGCTGCTGCAAATGATTCTCTCTGTGCTACAAACCCCTTCAGGGTCGCCGGAGCCGGAACTGTCATTGTCCCGGCCTGTGCTGACCCGGCCTGCGGCAGAGGGAGAATCGAACCATGCGTTCCCCATGCGCATTTTGCTGGCTGAAGACAATACATTTAACCAGAAAGTGGCCGTCGCAATGCTCGGAAAGCTGGGATACCAGACAGATATTGCCGCAGACGGACGTGAGGCAGTGATGATGGCGCAGCAGAATGGCTACGACCTGATTTTTATGGATATGCAGATGCCGGGGATGGACGGGCTGGAGGCGACGCGCATCCTTCGCCGGAACCCCGACCTGCAGCAGCCCCAGATTGTAGCCATGACAGCCAATGCCTTGCAGGGCGACCGGGAAATTTGCATCGCCGCCGGAATGGACGATTACATCAGTAAACCCTTCCGGATACACGAACTGGAGTCCATGCTCCGGAAGGCTACGGTACGGATGCAGCCGGAGATACCGGGAGACGAGCTTATTTGAGTTTCACCCGGTACAGGTGGTCGTCGGCGGTAATGTAGAGGTGTCCGCCACCGATGGCACAGTTGGCGCAGGCTTCGGGCAGCAGGATTTTACCCAGCACTTTCCCTTCAGCCGAAAAAATCCATACCCCGCCGGGGCCTGTGGCATATACATTTCCGGAAGCATCTACTTTCATGCCGTCCGGCAGACCAGCATCGCCCGCTTTGGAGCTGGGGGTAGCGTCATAAAATACCCTCCCATTGCTGGTCGCGCCTGCTGCATCTACGTCCCAGGCCATCCAGATCGCGCGGTCGGGGTCCGAGTTGGCGACATAGAGTGTCTTTTGGTCGGGCGAAAAGGCGATGCCATTGGGGCGGCTGAGGTCCTGGTAGATCAGGTCCACGGAGCCATTGATATTGCGGCGATATACCCCCTGAAAAGCGATTTCCTGCGCGGTGTCTTTGGGCAGACCATAGGGCGGGTCGGTGAAATACAGATTGCCCTGCTTGTCAAAAACAGCGTCGTTGGGGCTGTTGAAGCGTTTTCCCTGGTAGCGGTCGGCGAGGGTAACAAACTGCGCTTTGGGAGCATCCAGAGGAGCATCCATATAGGCCATGCGGCGGTCGCCGTGCTGGCAGAGCACCAGTCTGCCCTGTGCATCGAGCAGGAGGCCGTTGGCGCCTTCGCGTCCGGCATCGGGGCCAGTATAGCCTGAAGGGGTAAGATAGACACTTTTGCCCTCGCCTTCTTTCCATTTATACATGGTATTGGCAGGCACATCGGTGAACACCACGTAGCCGCCGGGCAGCCATACGGGGCCTTCGCTCCACTGAAAACCTTCGGCAAGGGTTTCGACCTTTGCGTCGGCAGGGATCAGGTTGTCGAGGGCGGCATCTGTGCGCTCTACGCGCGGCAGGGTGAGCGGTGCAGGCGGCTGGGGTTCCTGTGGTTTGGGCTGGCAGGCCGCAAGAAAGGCCAGCAGGAGAAGGGTAGGGCAGAGGAGTTTCATAGAGTAGTCGGTTTTGGGGTGAAAGATTCTGACGTATGCCAATATAAGCAATAGCTTCAAGTAGCACATGTTCTCACCCCTTTTTCTTACTCCCTCACATACAGCCTCCGCACCCTCGGGCTGATCCGCACCAGAATCTCATAGGCAATGGTCCCGGCGGCGGCGGCAAATTCACTCACGGAGATAAATACCTCTCCCTGGCGGCCAAAAACCACCACTTCGTCCCCCGCGCGGGCATCGGGGATATCGGTTACATCGAGCATGAGCATGTCCATGCACACACGCCCGAAGGTGGGTGCGCGCTTGCCGCGCACCAGAAAGGAAAAATGACCGTTGCCGAGGTTGCGCGGCACACCGTCGGCATAGCCGATGGCCAGGGTGGCGATGCGGGTCTCGCGCGCTGCTACCTGCGAACGCCCGTACCCGATGCTGGTTCCCGCCGCGTAGCTGTGAATCTGGGTAATGCTGCTGTGAAGGCTGCCCA
>RDXT01000276.1 GCA_004292985.1 Bacteroidota bacterium | reverse complement strand
AACTAAATTAGTATTTACTAAAAAAATACTTAATTTAGCGGCATGCATTTGCCCGTCCAAACCTCCGAAATATTCGAGCGCCTCTGCCGGGGGCAGTTTCTGAGCGCCAACAGCAACGAGCCTTCGCAGCGTCGCCTCTACCAACTCGCAGAGCGGCATTTCGAGGACCTCAGCGCCTATTTTGCCGTGCTGAAACTGCAATTGCGAAGGGGAGAGGCCTATATTTACCTCACCCGCGACACGCCCCGCAGCTTGCTCGAAGAAAAGTTTGAGCGCCTGGGCCGCTACTTTCAGGCCCTGGAAGTACTGCTCTGCTACCGTCCGGGCCTGCGCCCCGGCCAGACCCTCATCTTCGATGAGCTTCTCTATGCCTGCGAAAGCCGCACAGAATTGCGAAAAAGGCTGGCCGCATTTACCGGAAAAAGCGGTGAAAAAAATGCCGAGCGTCTCCTCTCGCTCCTGCGAACCCTTGAAAAAGAAGGCTTTGTCGAAGCCCAGGACGAAAGCCGCAACGTATGGCGGGTGCTGGCTGCCCTCCATTACCTTACCCACATGCTCCAGCGCACCCCCACCTCCATTGCCTGAATATGCCCGGCCAGACCTTTCTCAACCGTATCATTCTCATTCATACCGCAGGCATTCCCTATCTGGAAATTCCGCTGGGGCAGTCCCTCCATCTTGACGATCCGGGCCGGGAGATTCCCCTGCGGGAGCTGATTTTGTTTTTCTATCAGCCTCAGGATGAATGGATGGCAAAATTTTTCCCTTCTCCCGACCTGCGGCTGATCTATGAGGTATGCGCGGGAAATGAGACCTATATGCTGGCAGTAACAGCAGAAGGGACCCGCACCCGCTTTCGCCTGATCCGCAGTGGTTACGACCGCGAATGGTGGACAGATGCGCAGGGAGCGGTGCTGCCGGAGGAAAAAACCCTGGCCCTCTGCAAGCGGCTGAAACTCGATTACAGCGAAGCGTTTTCTGCTGCGGCCTATACCCACATTGCCTATGGAAAAGGAGAGGGTAAATATGCCCGCTATGCCCTTTTTCCCGGCGCTGCGCCCTCGTCTCTGGCCCTGCTGGCTGAGGGCAGATTTTTTGAAAATACCACACCCGAAGATCTGGCCGGGCGTTTCCGGGAACTCGGTGTCGCTTCGGGCATCTCTGTAGCCGGTCTCAGGGACAAGGTGCAGGAAACCTCGCACACCTGGGAAGCGCTGGCTGCGCTCCGGCAGCGACCTGCTTTGCTGTCAGAAGCACAGGCCCTGATCCGGCGGCTGGCGCAGGTTCGCGAGCAAAAGCGGGAAACCGGCGCAGGCCTGCAAGCGTCTCTCCCGGTAGCCCGGATACAGCTCAGCGAACTACTCGCGCGGCTGGGCGCCGCCGCTTCGCCCCCCGAAACGGCGGAGGCCCTCCGGCAGCAGCTGCGGGAGGAGCAGATACGCCTTCAGGCAGCCCGTCCGGAGCCGGAAGTGTTGCTACAGTTTGAGTTGCAGGCGCGGGAGGCCCTGCTGCGGGAGCCCGAACTTCAGCGGCAGGTGCAGGAAATCCGGGACAAAATGGCCCGCCTCGAAACCGAAAAGGAGCGTACCCTCGCCGGACTGAAGCAACAATCGGAAGCGCGGCAGGAGGCACTGCGACAGGAGATCACCCTTCTCCAGCAAAGCAGCAAAAACCGCGACAGCGGCAAACCCCTGCACGCCTGGCTTGAGGACCGCTACCCCGACTGGCAGGAGACCATCGGCAAGGTGCTTCGCGACGAAGTGCTAATGCATCCCTACCTGAATCCGCAGATTGACCGGATCAATGACCTGATTTTCGGGCTTCGCCTCGACCTGACTGACATTCCTGTGCCCCAGCGGCAGTACGAAGCAGCCCAGCCGGACAAAAAGCAGAAGGAAAACCTCCTCGCACAGCGCCAGAAGGAGCTTGTAGCTGCCCGAGAGGAGGGCGAAAAGGAAATTGCTGCATGTGAAAAGCGGTTCCGGGCAAAAATGCAGGAGGAAAACCGCCACCTGGTTCAGGTGCAGCACGCGCTGGACCAGTCCAGGCTCCAGGCCCGCCGCTTTGAAGCGGAGCGGGCGGCGTACATCCGCAATTTCCGGCAGCAGGCCGAAAGCGATGTGCTGCGGATCGGCTATCAGCTTCAGGCGCTGGCACAGGCCCCCGAAACAGCGAAAGGAAAGCGTACCTCTCCTGCAAAAGCCGCAGAGAGTAAAGCGGCCCTCGAGGCAGAAGCCCAGGCCTTTGCCGAAACCCTTGCCGAGGCGGAGTCCCTTTGTGCGGGGCAAGCCCCGGGGACTGCTCCGGCCTTGCGCCAGGAGCGCTCTCTCGCATTGCAACTGGCTGACTATAAGGCCCTTATTCAGGAAGAAAAAGACCTGGGAGACTGTGTGGCGGAGCGAACCCGCAGCCTTGCCTTGCTGCTGCCTCCCGGTGATCCCCTGAGCGAGGCGATCGCAGCACGGGCCTGGGAGCAGCTCTCCGAAGAGGCTCTGCGGAGCCGCGAGGAGGATGCAGGCGAGCAACTGGGGGGCCTGATCCGGGAACTGTCTGCAATGGCAGGCGCACTCGGCACGGGAGAAGAGATACAGGCGCTTTGCCAGCGGATCAACGAAGAGCTGGAAAGTATGGATGCCGGTTGCCGCGTTCAGCTTCGGGAAAACCGTTCGCATCTGGCAGAACTGCTGCACGAGATCCGGCTGTTTCAACAGACACAGGGCGAGCTGCTGACGGGGCCTACGCTTTTTCATCCGGCGGGGGCTGCCGAGGCACAGCGCAAAGCCCTCGAATGGGTAAGCGCCCTCGCAGATGAACTGGATATATGCAGCCTTTCGCAGGTAGGAAGCGGCGATATGTTTGCCTGGGAGATCAGCCCCGCAGGCAGGGCAAGCCAGTGGCTTTGCTCGGCGGCTTTGCTGGCTGTCTGGCTGAAAGATCAGGCGGGTTTTTGCCGGATTCATCTGTTACTACCAGCGCATGAACCAGTGCTTTTTTCGCCAAAAATCAAAAAAGGAGAGGAGGAAGCGCGTATCTTTATTTCCTCAAATCTGCTTTCCGATATACCCGGAGGATTTCGGTACTACCAGAAATCCAGGCTACAGGAGCAGGTCCGCACATTGGTGTGGCAGGAGCGCCTGTAAGAAGATGAGAGGTATTTACGGATTTCTCCTGGACGAAAAGCGCAGATTTGAGACAAACCCTCACCCCTTCGCAATGAAAAAAATCCTGCTTCTCTTCTGTGCCTTTATGCAGATACATGCCTGGGCGCAGACCTCTTTCCCGGCTTCCTGGGCAGGTACCTGGGAAGGCGATCTGCATATTTATGGCATCGGAAAAACCTATCCGGATGTTCGCATGAGACTGATTATCAAACCAATAGAAGGGAGCGATCGCTGGCAGTGGACAATCCTCTACCTCGCAGAGAAAACCGACGAACGGGCTTACGAACTGGCCGTGGTGGACAGTGCATCCGGACACTATTTCATTGACGAAAAAAACTCGATCGAACTCGATGCCTACCTGCGGGGTAATAGCTTTATCTCGCGATTTGCGGTAGAAAAAAACCTGCTCGATGTGATATATACCCTCGAAGGGGATGCGATCCGCTTTCAGGTATGCCCCGGCAGTACGAAGCCTGTGCGGAAATCCGGCAACAAAGCGGAGGGAATAAAAGGCGTGGCGTCTTTTCCGGTCAGCAGCTATCAGGGGGCGGTGTTGAGGAGGGTTGAGTAGGGAATAGGGGGAATAAGGGGAGGGTTTTTATTCTTGTTTTATCCAGTCGTAAAACTTCAGGCCGTTTTCTAATCGCTCAATCATTTTGAGGATTCTTTCGACTTTTGTTTCTCCTTTTTTCGCCTCTTCGATCCAGTCAACATAATACTTCTGGTTGCTCTCGGAAAGTGATTCAAAAAAGCGATAGGCTTTGGGCGAATCCTGCAGGCAGGCCCATATTTCGTCCGGAACGACCATAGGAGAGTCGTCGGCATACAGTACCACATGAACGGAATCGCCCTCGCCTTTACCGATTTTTTTACGGACGGCAGCCTTCAGCGGCAACAGCATGCAGCCGTTTTTCATGGGCAATACATTGTACTGCTTTAGCTCATACGAATCAATAAACCCCCTGACTCTGGCAGTGCCTGTGCGCGATTTCCTCTCCGGCGGAAAATCCGGGATCACGACATAGCTCCATTCACTGAAGGCAAATCCTCCCGCAGCAGTCCTTTTTTCGACAATATATTGATTGTCAATGATGGGCGTTTCCATGCGCAAGCTTATACCTCTATCTGCTTCCATTTTCCTTTCCGGAAAAAATACCAGGAAACAAGTGCGATCAGCGTCTCAGCAACGGGAATTGCGATAAATGCGCCGGTGGATTTCATGCCGAGTCCAAGGGCGAGGAAATAGGCGAAAGGGATCTGAAACAGCCAGAAGCAAACAAAGTTAATGATGGTCGGGGTGCGTGTATCGCCGGCGCCATTCAGGGCCTGCGCCATCACCATACCGATGCCGTAAAAGATAAAGCCAGCTCCCATGATGCGAAGCGACTGTGCGCCATAGGCAATCACCGCCTCTTCCGCCGTAAAAATCCGGATGATCGCATTGGCAAAAAACACAAACAGCACGCTGACAAAGGCCATGAAGATCACATTGTAACGCACTGTCAGCCAGACACTTTGCTCAGCCCGTTCAGGTTTTTTCGCGCCGAGATTCTGGCCTACCAGGGTTGCGGCGGCATTGCTCAGGCCCCAGGCCGGAAGGATAAAAAAGACCAGGTTCCGGATGGCGATCTGGTAACCCGCAGAGGCGTCGGTGCCGCCGCTTTCGGCTACGAGCCGGGCCAGTACGATCCAGCTTCCGCTGCCGATGATAAATTGCAGGGTTGCAGGTGTGGCGATTTTAATAATGGAAGCAATCAGGGTGCGGTCGAAGATAAAGTGGCGCTTTTGAAAGGTGAGAATGCCGCTCCCTTTTTTAAAGAGGTGATAACACTGATATGCCACACCTGAACTTCTGCCGATTACCGTGGCAATGGCAGCGCCTTTCAGCCCGAAAAACTGAATAAACAGCGGACACAGAATAATATTGATGATGCTGGCAATCCAGAGGCTGCGCATGGCCATGGCCGCATCGCCCGCTCCCCGGAAAATACCATTGATCAGAAAGAGCAAAATAATCACCAGGCTGCCGCCGAGCATAATCCGGGTAAAAATAGCACCCTCCCGGACCACCTCTTCGCTCGCGCCCATCAGCGCCAGAATATCTCCGGCAAATATGACTCCGAGCACACTCAGTACCGCCGTGATCACCAGCGCAATCAGCAGCGACTGTGCACCCGCATGGGCAGCGGCCTCAGGGTCTTTTTCCCCGATCCGGCGCGCCACAATGGCCGTGGCAGCCGTGCTCAGGCCGATGGCCATCGAGTAGATAATCGTGATGACAGACTCGGTAAGACCTACCGTAGCAATGGCGGCAGGCCCGAGTTTGCTGACAAAAAATATGTCCACAACCGCAAATACGCTCTCCAGGCTCAGTTCCAGAATCATGGGGATGGCCAGCAAAAACACCGCTTTGCGGATGCTGCCCTCGGTGTAGTCCTGCTCTTCCCCGTTCAGCGACTGTTTGATCACTGAAATAAGGGAGGAGAACTTATTAGGGTTTGTGGTTGACATGTGTAAATATTTGGAAGGAGTAGAATTGCGGGGTGAATATAGATAAAAAAGTTAGTTGTATGCGTTTTTTGTTGTCATTTTTATGTAAAGAATTTGTTGCGCATATTTGACTATTGCACAATAATCGCGCAGAAATGATGGCTAAGCAGGCGAAACGGAGCGGCACGGGATTACTCTGTATCCTTCCGCTGATCTTATTTGCACAGGCGATGTCAGCACAGATCCCTCCGCTGCGCCCTGCCTATGAGCGTGCCGCCGACTCGCTGGTACTGGATTCGCTGCGGGCGGCTTTCGGGCAACATAAAACGATCCCGCCGGGCATCGAACTTCAGGCGCTGCGGGCTTTGTCACACTACCCCGAGCTGCGGGAGACAAAAGTGGCCTTTGTACTTTGCAAACAAAAAACAGCCCACAGTTCGCAGCCGAAGTTCAGCAGCCTGCTCCGCCGCCGTGACCAGCGCAGCTATCAGATCCGGATCAGCGTCGCCGTACCGGACTTTTATACTGCGGGTATGCAGCAAAATCTGCCTTACAATGCCCAGATTGGGGTGCTTGGACATGAACTGGGCCATACGGCGCACTATCTGAGGAAGAATCTCTTCGGCATTCTGGCTCTGGGCCTGCGCTATGGAACCTCTAAAAGGTATGTGATCCGCATGGAGCGCCAAACTGACCAGACGGCGATAGACCATCATCTGGGATGGCAGTTGCTGGCCTGGGCGCGGATTGCGCGGCCTCTGCTGGAGCAGGCGGGCCGGGCGCAGAATTATATGCGGCCGGAGGAGATTGAGG
>RDXT01000235.1 GCA_004292985.1 Bacteroidota bacterium | reverse complement strand
GTCGGTATTTCCCGAAAACATCACCGGAGCCGGTTTCCATCGGGCATGTTCAAATGCCTGGGCCAGCAGTTCCGGGGCATTTTCTTTGACAATGATTTTGCGCTCGAAATCCAGACCGGCACTCATGCCCCAGTAGTTGTGGGTTTCGCGGGCATAGCAGTAGGTGCAGCCATGTTCGCAGCCCTGGTAGGGGTTGATGGACCACTCCATCGGAATGTCGGGGCTGGTATTGTGGCTGAGGATTTTTTTGGGATGGTCGCTCAGAAACTCCGTCTGTGGATCGGGCAGCAGGGCTTCGTCCATCCATTCACTTTCGGTATCTACCCGGCCTTTGTCGTAGCGGTTGGGCGGATTGATCTGCGCGCCGCGGCCTTTGAGGTATTCGGGGTAGGATTCCATGAACGGTTATACGGAAAAAATGCGATGCGTGGTTCAGCGTTTTTGCTTCCCTTTTTTGTTCAGTTGCGCTTCGTACCAGGGGTCGCTCAGGTCGAGTGCGGCATCCACCAGCGCTGTGATTTCCTCGGGAGGCCCTTGAGAGTCAGTGCCATAGGTAAACTCAAATCCTGTATTCCCTGCTTCGCTTTCCAACTCGATGCTCAGCACACACAGCTCGCCCTGCGGATCCGGAAAGGTATATCGCCCCGCGAGTTCGAGGAGGTTTTCGTCCATCAGTTCCAGCCACTGCTCAAACAGGGGTTCCTCGCTGCGGCCCATACAGAGGCGGCTGCGCTCTGCTTCGCCTGTGCCATCTCCCATGCGGTTTAGTGCCCCTCCGCGGTTCATCATGAGGCTTAGCACCGTTTCGCCTGCACTTTCGAGGCGGATATGTACGCTGTCGAAGGATGATTTCATAAAAGGTTTGTTCGATGTTCTTTGCAAAGGGCTTCACCCTTTGCTATCGTATGGCGCCCTTTCAGGGCTTTGGGGCTGTTGGTTCGGGTCGGAGACCGCTCACCAGCGAAAAGTAAATGTAGTTCGGGTCGGAGACCGCTCACCAGCGATGCGAAAAGCGAAGCTGTGTTCCCTGTTCACTGTTCCTTGTCCCCTGTTCCCTGTCAACTGTTCCCAATCCCCGTCAGCCATTCTCTGAAGTCGGCGGCGCGCTCTGCGCTGACGATGGTTTCTTCCTGGCAGGGTGGTTTCAGCAGCAGTTTAACCCGCGATTTTGAGTAGGCAAACATCTGGTCAATGGCGGAAATGTTCACAATATATTTGCGGTTAATCCGAAAAAACTGCCCGGGATCCAGCATTTCCTGCATTTCTTCGAGGTTATAGTCCAGCGGATAATCTTTGCCGTCATGGGTGCGCATGAGGGTGATTTTGGACTCCAGGAAAAAATAGGCGGCCTGTGCAATTTCGATGGCTTTGATATGTTGTCCGAAGCGGATCAGCACCCGTTTCTGGTATTCCCGCTGACGGGGCAGGGCTTCGAATATTTTGCGGAAATCAATCATGCTCCCTTCTTTTTTCTCCTGCATCTGGTGGTATTTCTGCAGGGCAGCGAGAAGTTCCTCTTTTTTAATGGGCTTGAGCAGGTAGTCTATGCTGTTGACCTTAAAGGCCTGAATCGCATACTGGTCATAGGCGGTGGTGAAAATGACCGGGCAGGTAATTTCTGTTTCGCGAAAAATCTCGAAAGAGGAGCCATCGGCCAGGTGAATATCGAGCAGCAG
>RDXT01000234.1:1454-3144 GCA_004292985.1 Bacteroidota bacterium | reverse complement strand
ACTGCGGGTATCGAGGATCAGCGCTCCGGTACTGTCGGCTACGGCTTCAAATTCATCTGCACTGAGGGCGCGCATCCCGTTTTCCAGCACCGATTCGAAACTTTCAATCCCTTTTTTATTCATGGCCACATTCAGCGGGAAATAGGCAGGCGGAGGTAAGAGTCCGTCTGTCACGGCTGCGATAAAGCTCTGTTTGTCAGGCTGACGCAGGGCATAGTTCATTTCTTTCTGGTGACCGAGGGTATCCACGGTTTCTTTCATCATGTTTTTGCCGCAGGCGCTCCCCGCTCCGTGGGCAGGATAGACGACCACCTCATCGGAGAGGGGCATAATCTTAGCCATCAGACTTTCATAGAGCATGCCCGCCAGGTCCTCCTGGGTCATATCAGCGGATTTTTGTGCCAGGTCGGGGCGGCCTACATCGCCGAGAAAAAGCGTATCGCCGGAGAAAATGGCATGGTCTTTTCCCTGCTCGTCGCGCAGGAGGTAGGTCGTGCTCTCTAAGGTATGGCCGGGTGTATGAAGCACCTTAATCGTTACATTCCCAATGCGAAACTCCTGACCATCAGTAGCTAAGATGCATTCAAATTCGGGTTGCGCCGTAGGTCCGTAAACGATGGGCGCTCCTGTTTTGCGGCTCAGGTCCACATGGCCGCTGACAAAATCGGCGTGAAAATGCGTTTCGAAAATATATTTTATGGCAACGCCATCGCGGGCAGCGCGGTCCAGATAGGGTTGCACTTCGCGCAGCGGGTCAATAATTGCGGCTTCGCCTCCGGAACTAATGTAATAGGCCCCCTGGGCCAGACATCCGGTATAAATCTGCTCGATGTTCATAAGATCAGCATTAGGGAGTTCACAAGACTGCAAATATACGATTATAGCAGGGTTTCTTTCAGAATGATGTAAAAGCCGATGACCAGCACAAACCATCCCAGGCCCGTTTTGAGCTTTGCACCGGGTACTTTTTTCGACAAGAGGATTCCCAGAAAAATACCGGTGACGGCCAGGCTGGTGAAAATCGTGAGCAAACGCCAGTCCATCACGGCGCTGCCCTGCAGGTCTCCGGTGAATCCCAGCAGGGAGTTGGAGGCGATGATAAAGAGGGAAGTGCCTACGGCCATTTTCATGGGCATACGGGCCAGCAGCACCAGTGCCGGGATGATCAGAAAGCCCCCGCCTGCCCCCACAAGGCCCGCGATGATGCCTACGCCTGAGCCTTGCAGCAAGAGCATTACATAATTGTACAGGCCCGGAGGCGAAGGGTCGCGGTTGCGCCGGATCCCGGGGCGGATCATACTGATCGCTGCTGCCATCATCACCACCGCAAACAGCAGCATCAGGGCCATCGCTTTGGTCAGGGTAAGTCCGCCAACATGCAGTAGTTCCGCAGGAATCAGGGGCAGCAGCCATTTTCGCGTCGCATATACCGCCAGCATCGAAGGAATACCAAACAGCAGCACCGTCCGGAAATGCACCTGCTTTTGTAAGGCGCTCTGGATTCCGCCGATGAGGGCTGTGCTCCCCACAATAAACAGAGAATAGGCCGTGGCCAGCACCGGATTTACCCCCAGGATATAGACAAGAATAGGCACCGTAAGGATCGCTCCCCCGCTCCCGACCAATCCCAGAGACATGCCCACAAGGATGGCCAGCATGTAGCCCAGTACCTCCATGAATATCTGTTTAT
>RDXT01000234.1:0-1422 GCA_004292985.1 Bacteroidota bacterium | reverse complement strand
TGCAGATATGCGGACTTAGTCAGCTTCGCTGCGGGTTTCCTGCAAAAAGGCCTGTATGAGGCGGTTATAGGCCTCTGCGTGGGTTTCCATCGGGCAATGTCCGGCCCCGGAGATTACATACATCTGCGAGCGCGGGAGTTTGTTGTGGAGCTTCTGGCCTGCTTCGAGCGGCACTACGGCATCTTTTTCGCCCCAGATCACCAGGGTGGGTACCTCTACCCGCGATTCGCTGTACGAAAATACGGGTTTTGAATAGGCAGTCATGTCAAAAATGCCGCTGGCGGTTTTGGCGAGTTTGAGCGGAGCCAGATAGCCCAGTACCGCTTCGGAGTCAGGCTCTGCGGAGTAGGCCTTTGCGAGCAGCTTACTCATCCGTTTGTAATGAAAAAAATACACATCTCCGGCCAGCTCTGCGCCGCCCTGCACCAGTCCCGAACCCGTGACCCATCGCTGGAACATGGTGCTTTCGGCCTCGCGGGAGTACATCGCCCCGTCGGTAAAGACCACGGAGGCTGTAAACGCCGGTTTGTAGCTCGCCATTGCCCCGACCACTGCCGCGCCCATCGAGTGGCCGATTAATACCCACTTTTCGCCGCTGGGGTCTATCTGCCGGATAAAGTCCCAGAGCAGACGCGCCTGAAAGGAGGTGGAATGGTTGATCTCAGGACTCCGGTCGCTGTATCCGAAGGGGGGCAGATCTACCGCAGTTACCGCATACCCTTGTGCCAGCAGCGAAGGGATAGTTTTTCGCCAGCTAAAGGTCGAGCCGCAGAATCCATGCACCAGCAGCACTTTTCCCCGCACTGCGCCTTCGGGTTGCCACTGGCGGTAATGGAGTTTCAGCCCCTGGACAGTACTGAACTGGCTGTTGTCAAAGGGGGGCGAAAGAGTGCGGCGCTGGGCAGTCAGAGCTAATGACAACGTGAGCGTGAGCAGAAAAAAAGTAAACAGACGGTACATGGCAGGGAACTTAGGGGTAGGGGATAAAGGTCGCAAATAAAGACCGCTCTGTAAAAAAAAGGTGGCATAAAAATAAAGAACGCCGTTTCTTTACCCTAATTTCACCCACATGGCAAAGGACCGCACCGAGTCACCCTACCTGCATACCCGCTCCCGCAACGCCTACTTTACGGCCTTGCTGAGCATCGGGCTGACCTTGTTTTTTCTGGGGCTTTTTGCGGGGCTGGCCCTGCTGGGCGGTGCCTACGTACGCCGGGCCGAGGCCGAGCTGGAACTGAAGGTGTTTGTGCACGATGGGGTAAATGAGCGCCTGCTGACAGAGTTTGAAGTCATGCTCCGCACGCAGACATTTGTGCAGAACCTCCGCTTTGTCTCCAAAGAAGATGCAGCCCGCGCTATGCTCGAAGAAACGGGCGAAGACGTATCGGTGCTGCTCGACGGCGTAAACCCCCTGCCTGCCTC
>RDXT01000233.1 GCA_004292985.1 Bacteroidota bacterium | reverse complement strand
CAGCTCTACGGGATCGCCTGCATCGCGCAGCGACACAAAGTTGACCCCTTTGACGGTGCGTCCGTCTTTAATGTCGAGGCAGGGAATGATTCGTTTGGTGAGCATGGGCAAGAGTTCAGCAAAGCAGGACGAAGATACTACAATATACGGATATCCTCAGGACTGAGGCCTGTGAGTCTGGCAATCTCATCTATGGAAAAACCGCTCTTTTTCATTTGCAGCGCAACTTCCAGCTTACCTTCATACACGCCCTCCTGAATGCCTTCAAGCTTACCTTCGAGTTTGCCTTCCTCAAACGAAGTATCAATCACGTTTTTCAGATCGCGGTAATATTTGAGAGAACTCTCATAGGCCTGCACCTGTTGCGGATCAAAACGGGCGATTTCAGCAATCGAAAAGGCTTTTTCAAATATCCGGTCGCGAAGTTTCGGGGGAGTGTCAATCAGGAGTTCCTTATTGACTTCCTCACCAAACAGCTTTTTAAACCCAAAATCCGTAAATGGATTTATATATTTTGCCTTCACAACCTGTAATTTCAGGTAAATATAAGGCTTTCTCCGCGAACTATACCCATTAATTGCCCATCTGCTCATCTACCCGCTGCTGCTCCACGATGCGGCGGTCGAGGGTCGCGAGATAGGTGCGGGCGGGCTTGCTGCCGTATTCCTCCCAGGCTTTTTGTACCCAGCGCCGGGCCACTTCGAGGTTTCCTTCCCACTCGCTGGCCAGGGCCATGTTGTAGCAGGCTTTGGCTGCCGCCTTTGGGTTGGACTTATCCTCGGCAATGGGCTGCCAGAGACGGGCGGCATCGCGCCAGCGGTCCACGCGCGCAAGGCGGGTGGCTTCGGCCATGTCCGCTTCCAGACGCTCTGTGCCCTTGGCTTTGGGGTAGTAGCTCCGGCTCACATTGATCCAGGTTGGGGCGATGCGCATCCCGTATTTGATCCCAGCATAATAAGCGGTTTCGTCCACGGTAAATGTCTGTGCAGGCAGTCTGCGCTGGGCTTCCTGCTCCGAAAGGCCCTGCTCATCCCAGCCGCGCTCTTCCCACACGTCAAATTCATCGAGGATCACCCGGTTTTTGGGGTCGTAGAGCCGCCAGCCGAGTTTCACACGGGTACGCAGCACAGCGGTATATTCGAGGTAGGTGGTTTCGACCCCCTCTTTGTCTTTTTTCTTGCGCTGCACCGAACTGGTACTGCCTGTGGTATTGGAGTCAAATTTTTCGATAACGGCCAGACCATCAGCCCCATAGCTCCGGCAGATAGAGTCCACCAGCGGCCAGGGCAAGGCAGGAGGAAATTGGTTGGGGCCTTTGCCCTGCATTTCGATGCTGGTAAACACCACTTTAAAACGGGGTGTCCGGGTCAGCGCCTCCGAAAGTCCTTCGGTGGCTCTGCGGGCACCGGAGCGGTCCTGGCCCACGGCTTCACCCGTGATCAGGCCTTCAAGGACAGCGCCTACCTTGTTTTCGGGGCGGCTGCGGTTGACGGTTGCCAGGGTCTGAAGGTGCTCGGGCACTTTAAAAGCAGCAGGTTGCAGCACCTGGAGGCTTACCGTGCGCGTACATCCGCTGGCGAGCAAAAACAGCGGGAGGATAAAAAAGAGGAGTCGGCGTTGCATAGCAGATAGGAAGTTTATCTGCGAAGATAGGAGGAAAAGCGTTTACTCTGCCAGCAGTTTTTCCAGAAAACGCT